>NZ_JBHSFK010000048.1:0-88661 GCF_042653945.1 Streptomyces vulcanius
GCACGTCCGCGTTCCCGGCCGCCAGCCACTCATTGGCGCGCCGGGCCTCGGTGAGCTGACGGCACTGCTCGGCAAACCCCGGCGCGGACCCGCGGCCCGGCTTCCAGTGCGCGTGCTGCTCGACGGCAAGGTTCCAGACGTACCTCGCGTGCGCGCAGTGCAGCAGCATCTGCCGCACCTGCCCGCCCGTCGGGTACAACCGAAACCGCGCCATGCCGCGAACGTAGGCCACACATTCCCCGACCGCGCACAACATCGATCACCATCACCCGTGCGAGTGACCACCCCGCCCACCACCCACCACCGGCCACCGGCCACCGGCCACCGGCCACCGGCCACCGGATCCTCGCATCCCCGTCACCACCACCTGTCCGTGGCCACCCTCGGCATCCCGGACGACGACGCCGGATCGCCCTGGCGGCGATCCGGCTGTCCCTGCCCCGCTCCGCGGGAGCGGGCATTCACCCCGGCCCTGAAGGACCGGGCACCCTGCCCGAAAGTCAGGTGGAAAGGGATGATCGGCATGGCCCACGAACGACGTCTGGCCGAGATCTTCGTGGAGGTCGCGGACTCCCTCGTCGAGGACTTCGACGTCATCGACCTGCTGCACCGGCTGTCCGCGCGCTGCGTCGAGCTGCTCGACGTGTCGGCTGCCGGGATCCTGCTCGCCGACGCGCACGGCGAACTGCAGATCATCGCCGCCTCGGACGAGCACACCCGTCTGCTGGAGCTGTTCGCGCTCCAGCACGACCAGGGCCCGTGCGTGGAGTGCTACCGCACCGGCGCCGCCCGGACCAACATCGACCTGGCGCGGGCGGAGGCGACCACGGACTGGCCGCGCTTCACGGCACGGGCCCGCGAGACGGGATACGTGACCACCCACGCCATCCCGCTGCGTCTGCGCAGCCGGGTCGTCGGCGCGCTCAACCTCTTCCAGACCACCCCGCAGCGCCTCGGCGACGACGACATCGCGCTCGCCCAGGCACTCGCCGACGTGGCCACGATCGCGATCCTGCAGCAGCGCACACTGGAGCAGTCGCACGTCGAGAACAGCCAGTTGGAGACCGCGCTGACCAGCCGCATCCTGATCGAGCAGGTCAAGGGCGTCCTCGCAGAGCGCTGGGACACCTCCGTCGACCACGCCTTCGAGGCGTTCCGGAGCTACGCCCGCGCCCGTCACCTGCGCCTGACGCACCTCGCGACGCGGATCATCTCGGGCGACTTCGACACCGCAGCCATCCCGGCTCCGCCCCCGGAGGGGCCCGACGGCCACGCCGGCTGACCGCTGTTCACGTCTCCGGCGCCGCCGCCCGGCCGACGCCGGTATCGGTGCCGGTGTCGATGAGGATCTGTTCGGCCTGCGTCACGTTGTCGGCGCGGACGGCCTCGGCCATCGCGGCGCGTGCCGCGTCGGGCGTCGCGTGCGGCGGGACCACCAGGAGCGAGAAGTGGTCCTGTTCGCCCCGGGTGATGAGGACGGTGTCGTCGCCGACCGGGAAGGAGTCGATGTGGACGACGCGGTCGGCGACGACCAGTCGGGTCGGCAGTTCGTCCCAGGCGCCCGCGTCCAGGCCGACGCGCGTGACCGGCCCGAGGAACTCGGTCAGGGCGGCGACCAGGACGGGAAGCTCGGCGGCGATGTCACGGGACCGCGGCCACCACGCCCCGTCGAGCACTCCCCGCCGGTCGTGTGTCGTCTCCAGCCGTACGACGGCCGTCCCGGGCTTCACGGCCTGGTGGACGGCGTCCGGCAGGAGCCTGGTCACACGCGGGGCGTCGGAGTCGGACATCGCTCTCGCCTGCCTGCCGGGAGGGAGGGAGGAAACCGAGCGGCTTCCCCTTCTCACGGTACGCACCGTGGACACCACCCGCGCGGGGAGTAGCGTGAACTCATCGGGAGTACTTCGTGCACCGGCCTCGATGCCGGTGTCGTTCCCGGTGAGCGACAACACCGGGCGGCTGTGCTCACGCGCGGCTCCGGAGACGGGTTTGCGCGATGTCCGCGACCACCTCCTCTCATCTCCCGCTGCGGACGGTTCCCTTCAGGGCCCCGGCCGCGCGCCTCGCGCTGAGGTCCGAGAGTCCTTCCGCAGGACCCGCCGAGCTGAACGGCGCCTGGTGGCCACGTTCACGTGATCTGGCGAGCGAACTCGCCGACCTGGCGGACGTGCTGGACCCGCTGGGGGGACGGATCACCCGAATCGCCGTCAACCCCCGTCACTGGCCGATCCTCCCGCCCAAGGTCTACGTCAACGGCCATGTGGTGAAGGTCGGTTGGTTCACCTCGGAGCTGGACCCGCACAAGATCCTGGTGCTGTCCGCCACCGCGGGCCGCTGGGACCTCCTGGTGATTCCGCCGGAGACCAGTGCCCCGTCGGCCGCCTGGCTGATGGCCGCCGCGAGCGCGAGCACCGGCCGGCAGTCGACCGCGACCACGCTCATGACGGCGGAACGGGCCCGCCACGGAAGCCCGGAGGCCGAGCGCGGGGACGGGAGCGGGAGCGGGAGCGGGGAGGACGAGAACGGCGGTGCCTTCTCGGCACCCGGTTACGGCTGGAGCCGGCAGAGCGCTGTGGGGATGTGACCGCCGTGATCACATCCCTGGCCGTCAGCGCCCTGCTGATCCTGGCCGTCGCCGCGACCCGCCTGGCTCGCCGGTTCGCGGCACCTACCCGGCGCGGCGGGCGAGCGGTACATGGCGGGTCGCGTCACGCGTGACCGTCGGCCGCCGCCGCCATGAGGGCTTCCGCCGCATTCTCGGTCGTATCCGGTGCGGATGCCGCGCGGGTCCTGCGCAGTCGTACGACCTGGTTGAAGACGAGAATCCGGCCGCGCAACCGGCCCCGCACATGCGTGCCGTAGCGGTACGGGGAGTGCGGGTCGCCGGGCCGTCCGGGGGGAAAGGGGACGTCCTGTCGTAGCCGAATCGTGGAGAGCATGAGCGGCTTCTCGGCCTGCCTGCGGATGGCGCGGCCGGGGTCACGGGCTGCCCCTGTGAGGACGGTGACGTACGAAAGGTCCTGGTTCTCTCCACCGTACTCCCGCCTGTGTAACAACCGGCTCCGCCCGGAAGGGCGTCGCGTTGACACGGGCCGACGGCGGAAGTTGACTGGCGACACGGCTCAGAGCCATGCCGCTCCGGAAATCCGGCACAACCCCACAGGAAAGCGGCACCCGATGATGTACGACCAGACACGCGCCCAAATGCCCTCGGACCAGCCCCGCGGGACCGCGGCACACCGCGCCCCGGGCCCGGAACCCCTGGTCCCGTCGGACGAGCGGGACAAGATCGTCAAGCGCCTCGGACACGCCCTCAACACGTTCCCCGACACCCCGCGCGAGTCGCTGGAGGAAGCCGAGGGCGCCTTCGACGAGGCCATCGACCAGCTCATGGCCGCCCTCGCCGAACGACGGCGTACCCTCCGCGCGGGCTGGGAGGCCCAGGACCCCGAGTCGCAGTCCGCCGAACCGCACCTCGCGCTGAGGCAGTACCGGGAGATCACCCAACGCCTGCTGCGCCTCTAGCGACTTCGCCCATGACACGGGCCCGGGTCGGAAGCCCCGGGCCCTTGTGCTGCCGTCCTTCGCGGGCAGCGACGGGCGGGCGGCGACGCTCGCAGGTCCTCGAAGACGTTCCCGAGGTCGCGCAGGACTCCCCGGCGGAGGCTCCCGTGGCGCGGCGCCCGCGTATCGACGACGACCGGAGCGGGCGGCAGTCCTTGACATCCTCCCCCTCTTCATTGCCGTCCGCGTTGTCCGTGTCCTTGCCGCTGTCCACGTTGCCTTCCTCACCGACGCCGGCACCGGACGTGGCGCTCGCTCCGGTGCCGGCGGCGAGCGTACGGGAGCGGGAGCGGCTGAGTGACATGTCGAGGTGCCCTTTCGGCGTTGGTGCGTCCTTGAACCCAACCTGCCAAATTTCGTACCCGGCAAGGCGGTTCGTCGGCCCTCTGCCCTGTTGCACAGTCAGGATGATCCGCCGATACCTTTGCGGACCACGCCGCAGCGGCCGAGCCACCCGCAGAGTCGTCCACCCGCTGCCAGACTGGGTCGGGAACGAGGAGAGACCCATGGGACGCGTACCGGAGGACTTCGCGGTCGTCGTCGACGCCGGTGGGACGATCGCGGTGTGGAGTGCCGGGGCCGAGCGGCTGCTCGGATACGGACCCGCCGAGGTCGTGGGCCGGCCGGCCGGCGATCTGCTCGCCGCCGGCCTGCCCGAGTCCGCGCGGCGGCATGTGGCCGTCGGCCACCGGGTGGCCACGGAGGTGGCGCTGCGGCACCGGGACGGCGACCGTCTCGTGGTGCGGCTGCAGGGAACGCCGCTGTCGGACGCGGGCCCCGGCCGGCTGTGGCTCGTGACCGGAGCCGCGCCGGCGAGCGCGGCGGGGCGGCCCGAGCCGGGGTCGGAGGCCCTGTGGGATCTCACGCTCGCGCAGCTCCCCGTGCCGGTGGCGGTCTACGACCGCGAGGCCCGGCTGGTGGCCGCCAACGAGGTGATGGCCCAGGTGATGGGCATGACCGTGGCCGAGATGCGGGGCCGGACCCTGGCGGAGATCGAGCCCAGTCCGCCGTTCGACGAGTACGACCGCCTCCAGCGGCAGGTCCTGCGCACCGGCGAGACGGTGTTCCACGAGAACCACGGCAAGGCCCCCGGTGAGACGCGGGAGCACGCCTGGTCGATGTTCATGTCCCCGTTGAAGGACGAGACCGGCACCGTCCAGGGGGTGTCCGCGGCCGTCTTCGACACCACGGAGCAGTACTGGGCCCGGCAGCGCCTGGCGGTCCTCAACGACGCCGGCCTGCGCATCGGCAGCACCCTGGACGTGTCCCGGACGGCCGAGGAACTGGCCGACGTGGCCGTGACCGGGTTCGCGGACTTCGTCACGGTGGACCTGCTGGAGTCCGTCGCGATGGGCGACGAGCCGGGGCCGGTGCCGCCGGACCAACCCGTCACCGTGCTCCGTACGGCACAGCGGTCGGTCCTCGACGGCTGCCCGGAGTCGGTGGTCGCCGCGGGCGGCACGATCCGCTACCCGGTGGGGACACCGCCGATGCGGTCGCTGACCGGCGGCCGGGGCACCCGGCACACGGCGGGCGAGCCGGGGATGCAGCAGTGGATCAGGGCCTCGCAGGCCCGCGCCGAGTCCGTGACCAAGTACATGATCCACTCGGTGATGCTGGTGCCGCTGCGCGCCCGGGGGGTGACCCTGGGCCTGGTGCACTTCCTGCGGCACCGGACGGCGGAGTCCTTCAGCGAGGACGATCTGCTGCTCGCGGAGGAGATCGTCGCCAGGGCGGCGGTGAGTGTGGACAACGCGCGCCGTTACACCCGTGAACGCCGCACGGCGCTGGCGCTCCAGCGCAGCCTCCTGCCCGACCGGCCGCGGGACATGGCGGCGATGGAGGTGGCCTACCGCTATCTGCCGGCCGGTTCCGGCGCGGACGTGGGCGGGGACTGGTTCGACGTCATCCCGCTGTCCGGCGCGCGGGTCGCGCTGGTCGTGGGCGACGTGGTGGGCCACGGCATCCACGCGTCGGCCACGATGGGCCGGCTGCGGACCGCCGTACGCACCCTCGCGGACGTCGATCTCGCCCCGGACGAGCTGCTCACCCAGCTGGACGATCTCGTCATCCGGCTCGACCGGGAGGAGGGTCCCGAGGCGCGCGGACGGGCGCAGGACGCGTCGGGGGAGGTCGGGGCGACCTGCGTGTACGCGGTGTACGACCCGGTGTCCCGGCGCTGCGCCATGGCCCGCGCGGGACATCCGCCGCCCGCCCTGGTGACCCCCGACGGCAGCGTACGGTTCCTCGATCTGCCGGCCGGGCCGCCGCTCGGCCTGGGCGGACTGCCGTTCGAGTCCGTCGAGGTGGAGCTGGCGGAGGGCAGTCTGCTCGCGCTCTACACGGACGGCCTGGTCGAGGCGGCCGACCGGGACATCGACGTCGGTCTGACACTGCTGCGCGATGCGCTCGGCGGTCCGGCCGCGCCGCTGGAGGAGACCTGCGACCAGGTGCTGCGTACCGTGCTGAGCGACCGTCCCGGCGACGACATCGTGCTGATGCTGGCCCGCACGGCCGCGCTCGACTCCGGGAAGGTGCGCACCTGGCGGCTGCCGCGGGATCCGGCGGCCGTGGCCGGGGCCCGCAAGCTGGCGGGCGAGCAGCTGGCCGCGTGGGGGCTGGCGGAGGCGGAGTTCGCCACCGAACTGATCGTCAGCGAGCTGGTCACGAACGCCGTCCGCTACGGCGCCGACCCCATCGTGCTGCGGCTCATCCGCGATACGACGCTGATCTGCGAGGTCTCCGACGGCAGCGGCACCGCGCCGCATCTGCGGCGGGCCCGGGTCTTCGACGAGGGCGGGCGCGGGCTGATGCTCGTCGCCCAGATCGCCGAGCGCTGGGGCACCCGGCAGACGCCCACCGGCAAAACCATCTGGGCGGAACAGTCACTGCCCACCGGAGCACACCGGGCCTGAAGCCCAGTCCTGGTTACCCTTGGCACCAGACGACCATTACGGGATAAAATCGGGCAAAATTTCTAAGGACCGAAACATGGGTCTCGGTGTCAGCGGTGTCAGCCTTCCGGCTCTGCGGGGTGGGGCGCTCGGCCGCGCGTCCGTGGCACTCTCGGCCGCCGCCGCTCTGACGCTCGTCGGCGCCTGCGGCGGGGGCGGGAGCGGCGACGACGACGGCAATCCCACCGTCGGGGTACTGCTCCCGGGCGGCGGAGCCTCCCGCTTCGGACAGTTCGACGGGCCCCTGATCGAGAAGAAGCTGAAGGAGCTCTGCCCGGACTGCCCGGCCACCTTCGACGCCACCTCCGACCCGGCGGTCCAGCGGCAGCAGCTCGAATCCATGATCACCAGAGGGGTGGACGTCCTGATCATCGCCGCCGTCGACCCCCAGCTGCTGCGCCCCGCGGTCGAGGACGCGCACCGGGCCGGCATCCCGGTCGTCGCCTACGACCGGCTCGCGCAGGGCCCGATCTCCGGTTACGTCACCTTCGACGGCGCGAAGGTCGGCAAGCTCCAGGCAGAGGCTCTCCTCCAGGCCATGGGCGCGAAGGCCCGGGGCGGCCAGATCGTCATGATGAACGGCGCCACGCCCGACCCCAACGCCGGCTGGTTCAAGCGGGGAGCGCTCTCCGTGCTCAAGGGCAAGGTGAAGATCGGCAAGTCGTACGACACCGTCGGCTGGCGGCCGGAGAACGCCTTCGTCAACATGCGGGGCGCCATCGCCGCCCTGGGCGCGGGCAACATCGACGGCGTGCTGGCCGCCAACGACAGCCTCGCCGGTGCCGTGGTCTCCGCCCTCAACGCCACCGAGGTCCGGCCGCTGCCCCCGATCACCGGCCAGGACGCCGACCTCGCGGCCGTACAGCGGATCGTCAGGGGGGACCAGTACATGACCGTCTACAAGCCCTTCAAGCCCGCGACCGACGCCGCCGTCGAGATGGCCGTCGCCCTGGGGCGCGGCAATTCGGTGGCGTCCATCGCCACCGGGACCGTCGACAACGCCTCCACCAAGGACATCCCGGCCGTACTGCTCCCGTCGGTCTCGGTGACGGTCGGCAACATCAAGGACACCGTGGTCAAGGACGGTATGTACACCGTCGACCAGATCTGCACCCCGCAGCTGCGGTCCGCCTGCGCCAAGGCGGGGCTCACCTGACCCGCCCGAACCACCCGGCTCGTCCGGATGAGTTCCAGATGAGTTCCTGACGAGCACCCCGGCGATCTTTCCCCGAAGGTGGAGTGGACGGAGAAGGAGGTGGGGCCGTGCCGGTTCAGCCCCTGCTGGCGTTGCGCGGCGTCTGCAAGCGATTCGCCGCCGTCCAGGCGCTGGTGGACGTCGAGCTGGAGATCAGGGCCGGCGAGGTGGTCGCCCTGGTGGGTGACAACGCGGCCGGCAAGTCCACCCTGGTCAAGGTGATCTCGGGGGTGGGTCCCGCCGACAGGGGCGTCATCGAGTGGCAGGGCGGCGCCGTCCAGATCAAGCGTCCCCAGGACGCCCAGGTCCTGGGCATCGCGACCGTCTACCAGGACCTCGCGATGTGCGACAACCTCGACGTCGTCGGCAATCTCTTCCTCGGCCGGGAGATCCACCGGCTCGGCGTCCTCGACGAGGTGGAGATGGAGCGCCGCACCCGCGAGCTGCTGCACACCCTGTCCATCCGCATCCCCGACGTACGGGTGCCGCTCGCCACCCTGTCCGGCGGCCAGCGGCAGGTCGTCGCGATCACCCGCTCGATCCTCGGCACCCCCAGGCTGCTCCTGCTCGACGAACCCACCGCCTCCCTGGGCGTCGAGCAGACCGGTCAGCTCCTCGACCTCATCGAGGAACTGCGCGACCAGGGCCTCGGCGTGCTCCTCATCAGCCACAACATGGGGGACATCAAGGCCGTCGCCGACCGGGTCGCCGTCCTGCGCCTCGGCCGCAACAACGGTGTCTTCGACGTGAACACCACCTCCCAGGAGCAGATCATCGCCTCCGTCACCGGAGCGGCGGACAACTCCGCGTCCCATCGCCCGACCCGCCCGGAGGAGGCATGGCCGTGAGGGGGCGGAGACGCCAGTGGAACACGGGGCGTCTCAAGCCGTACGCGGGACGGGTCGGGGCGTACGCCGGAGCGCTTCGCCGGAGACTTCCCGCGGGTGAGCTCGGTCCCGTCCCGGCCCTGCTCGGTCTCGCGGTGACCTGGATCGTGTTCCAGGCGCTCAACGACAACTTCCTCTCGCCGCGCAACCTGTCCGTCCTCAGCGTGGACATCGTCGGGACCGGCATGATCGCCGTCGGCATCGTCTTCGTACTGCTGATCGGCGAGATCGACCTCTCGGTGGGCTCGCTCGCCGGCCTGGCGGGCGCGGTGTTCGCGGCGCTGAACGTGAACCTCGGCATGCCGGAATGGCTCGCCGTGATCATCGCGGTGGTCTGCGGTGCCGCCGCCGGGGCCGTCCACGGGTACTCCTTCGCCAAGATCGGCGTACCCGCGTTCGTCGTCACCCTCGCGGGTCTGCTGGCCTGGAACGGTCTGATGCTCTACCTGCTGGGCCCCGAGACCTCCATCAACTTCAGCGAGGACGGGCTGGTCGCCGAGCTGACCAGCCGCTACTTCAGCGCCGTCGCCGTCACCTACGGCCTGGCGGTGCTCGGCACGGCCGCCTATCTCCTGGTCTCCCTCCACGACCGCGGACGCCGCAGCGCCGCCGGGATGCCGTGCCGGCCGGTGCGCGAGATCTGGGCGCGCACGGCCCTCCTGGCGGTGGTCGCGTTCGTCTCCGTCTACGTACTGGGCCGGTTCGAGGGGCTGCCGCTGGCGCTCCTGATCTTCCTCGCCGTCATCGTCGCCTCGGACCTCTTTCTGCGCCGCACGCCCTACGGCCGGCAGATCCTCGCGCTGGGCGGCGGTGTGGAGGCGGCCCGGCGGTCCGGCGTCGACGTGACGCGCGTACGGATCTCGGTGTTCATGGTGTCGGGGACGCTGGCGGCGGTCGGCGGCCTGTTCGTCGCGTCACGGCTCACCTCGGCGAGCCAGGTCCCGGGCTCCGGCATGCTGCTGATCAACGCCATCGCCGCCGCCATCATCGGCGGCACCAGCCTGTTCGGCGGACGCGGCTCGACCTGGTCCGCGCTGCTGGGGGTGCTCATCATCCAGTCGATCGCCTCGGGGATGGCCCTGCTGGGAGTCGAGCCCCCGGTCCAGTTCATGATCACCGGCGGGGTGCTGTACACGGCGGTGGTCTTCGACTCGCTGGCCCGCCGCGCCGCGGACTCGCGCGGGCGGGGCTGAGCGGAGTCAGGCGCCGAGTGCCGTGCGCAGGGTGGACGCCATCAGCTCGATGGCCTCCTTTCCGGACGGTACCGGGCCGGTGTGGGTGAAGTAGTGGTCGACGCCCTCGAAGACACGGTGGGTGACCGGGACACCGGCGGCGTCCAGGGCCTTGGCGTAGGCGTCGCCCTCGTCGCGCAGACGGTCGTGTTCCGCGGTGATGACCAGGGCGGGCGGCAGACCGGCGAGGTCGTCGACCAGGCCGGGCGAGGCGAGGGGATCGGCCCGGTCGGCCGGGTCGGGGACGTAGGCGGCCGTGAAGACCCGCATGAGGTGAGGGCTGAGCAGCGGCTTGGCTATGGGGGACTGCTTGGCGGCCGGGTCGGCGACCTGGTCGAGCAGTGCGGAGTCGATGATCTGGAGCCGGGGCGAGAAGGCGCCGCGGTCCCGGGCCGTGAGGCAGACCGCGGCGGTGAGGTTGGCCCCGGCACTGTGCCCGCCCACGGCGAGCCGCGAGCCGTCCCAGTCGTTCGCGGGGCCGTTCGCGGCGACCCACGCGGTGACGTCGTAGGCCTGGGTGACGGCGGCGGGGAACGGCCGCTGCGGGGCGACGGCGTAGTCCACGTTGATCACGACGCAGCCCGCCGTGGCGGCGATGTAGCGGCAGATGTGGTCGTCCTGCTCGGGGCGGCCGACGACGAAGCCGCCGCCGTGGAAGTTGACGTACACAGGCGCGGGGGTGCCGGGGGTGTCGCCCTGTGGGCGGTAGACGGTGCAGGTCACCGGTCCGGCGCCGGTCTCCACCCGGAGGGTTTCGGTCCGCTTCGGGATGTCGGTGAAGCGCAGATCCTCGTGGACGCGGCTCATCATGCCGCTGAGCAGCAGCTGTATGCCCCTCGCCTGGATTCCGGAACTGAACGACATGGTTCGACCCGCCCGTCACTGTAACTTTCCATTATCAGGATTCCTGATAATGGACGCTCGACTGACGGAACGCAACGGTCGGGTTCTCAGGGGTGCTCGAAGAGCTGGAGGAGGCCGCCGAGCGAGAAGCACAGGGCGCCGGCGAGGGTGCCCCAGTTGGCGAGGTCGGCGTTGACCAGGCTGCCGGTGGCGGGGCGGGTGAAGGCGGCGAGCGCGGAGAGCATGAACAGGACGGAGCCGAGCTGGTTCACGGCGACGATCCACCAGCCGAGGTCACGCGGCCGGACGCGCGGCCGGCCGTGGCAGACCTCGGCGAGGGCCAGCTGCCCTGAGACCAGGAACAGGACGCAGCCGACCACGTCGGGCGCCCAGATCAGCCGGTTGACCCGCTGGACGCTCAGGCCCTGCAGGAAGGAGTCCAGCAGGGCGACGGCGAAGACGAGGGTGCCCGCGAAGAGGACGAACACGCCCAGCCAGTCCACCCGCATCGGCTCGTAGCTCCACCAGCGCCAGGGAAGGGTGACCAGCCGGCCTTCGCCGCCGACGCCGACGGCGTGACGGGGTGCGTTGATCACCTGGAGCAGTGAGACATAGCCACCGGTGTTGAAGAACAGACCGCCCGCGAAGTAGATCGACGCGCACTCCGTGGCGTCGCCGGAGCCGAACTGGGCGACGGCCGCGCCGGCCGCGAAGAGGGCCCCGCCGATGACGAAGGCGACCGCCGCGATGACGTTCAGCCTGGCCAGCCGGGTGACGGCGACGGCATCCGCACGGCTGTGCCCACCGGCCGCCGCACCGGGCGGACGGACCGCGAGCACACCACGCCGCCGCGCGAGCCGGGACTCCCACACCGCGCTGCCGCCGCCGGAAAGGTCCCAGGTGAGCCTGGTGGTGAACGGTCCTACGCCACCCTCGGCGCGCTGCTCGGGCTGTCCCACGGCGCCGACCCTAGTGCGCGGACGGAACCCGGAAGGCACGCGAAACGCCCTCTCGCGGACGCCGGGCGCGATGATGGCCGTATGCGTATCCGCATCGACGCCGTCGACCTGCCCGGCCGTACCCGCGCGGCCACCGCCGCCTCCGACTCCTACGACAACGTGCACGTCGCCGTGCAGCGCCGGGACCGCCCGGCCGAACTCCTCGAACCGCAGCCCGGCGACGCCCCGTCCGCGACCTGGACCCTGGAGTGCACCACGAGCGCCTCGGCGGCCGGCGTCGACGTCAAGGGCCCCTACGTGCAGGACCGTCTGGGCCGGCGGTTCGTCTACCTCTCGTGGGGCACGGTCGACGAGTCGGGCCTCTTCACGATGTTCCGCCGCGCCAAACTGATGCTCGACGCCGTCCCCGCCGACGTACTGGCCGCCGCCGCACGCGACGGCCTGCTGGTCGGCCGCCTCGGTCTGACCGACGCGCAGGGCGGTCCCCTGTGCGCACGCGTCGAGCCCCCGCACATCACCTGGACCGCGGAACGCGCCGACCGGAACCCGTCCGACTGACCGATGGACCGGGTGCCGAAGGCCCGCGAAGAGCACGACGCGGCAAAAAACCGTGCGTGACGGTGTCCTGCGTCGAAGGTCCGGCGAGTGCCGAAGCGCAGGTCAGCCGCGTATTTGCCAGGTTTCCCCGCCGGAAACGGAGCGCGCCGTCCAGGTCCCGTGACCAACTAGGAATACTTACGGCCGCAGCGAACGGATACCCGCGCACGCATACTGGAGGCAATGACCAAGCCAGCTGCACCGAAGCGCCATTTGCCCACCAGTCCCTTCAAGGCCCCGGTCGCACCACCGCCCAAGCACTTCGCCGTGGGTGACCAGGTCACCCACGACATGTACGGTCTCGGCCGGGTGATCGGCATCGAGGACGGAATCGCGGTACTCGTGGATTTCGGCTCGACGCAAGAGCGGATCTTGAGCCCGTACGCCAAGATGAGCAAGCTGTAGGACCGCTGTGCCCGGTCACGGCACTCCAGGTCCTTTCCTGGCCCTGTACCGAATGGGAGACCTCTCATCGACCTGACCTCGCTGTTCTCCGCTCCGGAAGGAGCGCCCCGCAGTGCCTCCGCGGCATCGCCGCCTCCGACGACGAACCCCTTCCAGGCCCCGGACTTCGGGGAGGACGAGAACTTCCTGTTCATGGAGGGGCCGGCATCCGTCTCAGGGACGGGTGCGGCTCCAGGCATGAACGGCTAGCAGCTCCGGCCAGTGACCGTGGCACGAGCCCCTTCACCGCCGTACAGCCGCAGCACGACCCGCACCCGCCGGGCAGGCCCGCACGCGGGTGAAGGACCGTGCGTTTCACGCGGCGTACGGCGGTGATCGACGCCAGGCCCGGTTCGGTCCCGGTCCGGTGGAAGACCTACGGGATCAAGGGCCGACGACCAGTGCCCGGCACCGCGCCGTCGGGGGTGTGTCCCTGGGGGCGGCCGTGACGGAGCGCCAGCCCCATGAGCGCAACGCGCCGAGGGTCGCCGTGTCGCCGCGGTCCACCAGCGTGACGCCGAGCACGGCGGGGTGGTCGGCGAGTCCGGTGGTGTGGTCGGCGAGCAGCCGCCGCTGGAGACGCCGGGCGAGGTTCCAGTCGCGGCCCTGGTTCTCGTTGCGTACCCAGGAGTGGACCAGCAGCCCGGAGATCGCGAAGAGCCTCCCGGACGCGGCGAGCGGGAGCAGTTCCCGCGGGAGATACCCGTCCAGGCCCTGCCATGGGGGTCCGTCCGCACGCAACGGGAAACCGTAGGCGCAACCCGTCAGCTCGACGGCTTCCGTCCCGCGTCCGGTGATGTCCCGGGCCCTGCTCTCCAGCACCCTGCTCTCCGGACCCCGGCTCTCCGGACCCCGGCTCACGAGCGTCCCGTTCTCCGAGGGCCTGCTCTCCGAGGCCCTGGCCGCCTCGCCCCGGGCGCCCCCCATGCCCCGGGTCCTGGCCGCCTCGTCCCTGGCCGCCCGGGAGCTGCCCTCCTCGGCCCTGGCCACCCGCGCCCACGCCTCCTCGGCCCGGCCCTCCCGGGGCCACGTCTCCTCCGCCTTGCCCGCCCGGGCCCAGGTCGCCGCGGCCCTGGGGGTCTCCTCCACCCCGCCCGGCCCCCGCAGCACGCTCCGCTCCGCGACCAGCAGGGCGAAACCCGGTCGCGGTACGTCGAGGGCGAGCCGGCGCAGGAACAGCGCACGGTCGCGGTCGCACAGCCGCGGGTCCCCTCCGGAGGTCTCCGCGTACAGGTCGCCGATCTCCTCCCACCGGTCCTGGAGCTGCCACCGGGACAACCGGCGGATGTGCTCCCCCTCCAGGGGCGACGACCCCTGCCGGCCCCTCCGATCGGGCACGTTCACGGTCATGAGGCGAGTCCCGCCCCGGGTCCGGACGGGACCGGCCCGGCGTCGTCGTTCGCCGAGAACGGCCCCGCGTGGAAGCGGGCGCGCGAAGAACCCTCGGCTCCTTCACCGTACTCCCGGCCTCCTCCGGCCCGGCCCGGCCGGGAGTACGGTGAAGGTATCGGGGGGCCGGTGGCAGAGGAGAACGCAGTGACGTCCACGCACGCGACGAGGCCCGGCCGCCCGGACCACCCGGACCCCGTCGACCGCGGTCCCGGCGCCCCGGAGATCCCACCGGAGGGCGAGGGGCTCGCCGAAGTACGCATCATCGCGGCCGACCCCGACGTCGCCCGGCGCGTCGCCCTCGTCCTGCGCCAGGTGTTCCCCACCGACGAACCGCGCAGCTATCCCACCGGCCCGGACGGCCACGGCACCCTGCTCCACCTGACGGTCGACACCGGCGGCGCCACCGACATCCCGTCCGGGCCCTCCCGCTGGCTGGACAGCAGCAGCTCCCACGCCCGGCGCGCGCACACCGACGAGCCCGGCTGACACTGTGGCCTTCGTCGCAGCAACGGTGTCCCGGCCTGTTCGCCGGGGTCCGGGCCGTACTCCGTTGACCAGGGTTTCGGCGGTGACGCTGCCGTCCGGGCGGAGCAATATCTGTGCCGGCGGGATGAGAAATCTCGACCGCGCGGACGGAATATTCCCGAGGCCCAGGACCTGCGGAGATTATCCAGCGCACATGGACGATCGCCCCATGCTACTGTCGATACCAGTTGCAGTTGTGGTTCCCAGTGGATTTTTCCGACGGGTGATCATCACGGCGACCGGGGTCCGCACAAGGCCGACTCCGAACCGTTCCCCTGAAGGAGAAACAATATGACCACCGGAACCGTGAAGTGGTTCAACGCCGAAAAGGGCTTCGGCTTCATCGCGCAGGACGGCGGCGGCCCCGACGTCTTCGCGCACTACTCCAACATCGCCACCCAGGGCTTCCGCGAGCTGCAGGAAGGCCAGAAGGTGTCGTTCGACATCGCGCAGGGCCAGAAGGGCCCGACGGCGGAGAACATCGTCCCCGCCTGATCATCGGCGCTGACGCATAACTTCGCAGCTGGGGCCCGCACCTTGGGGTGCGGGCCCCAGCTCGCTGTGTTTCCCGGCACCTCGACAGACATCTCTTCAAGACTCTTCAGACTCTTCAAGAGATATCTCCGCAAGAGGATCGCCTCGAGGGCTACTCCCCTCAACTTCTCCGGCTCGTTCTCGCGATTCTCTGCGCCGTTCATTCTGCTGCGGGAATTCCTTGATACGTGCCCGAATCAAGGAAGGTTCCGCATGAACTACGCGCGAAAGACCCGCTCCCCGCGCTCCCAAGAACGTTTCGGCACCCGTCGCCGACCGGTCGCGCCGCAGGGCGAGTTCGCGCCGCCGAAGACGGTGACGCCCGCGTTGCCGGCCGTCGAGTCGTTCGCCGACCTCGACCTGCCCGAGGCGATGCTGGCCGCACTCGGCCACGAGGGCGTGACCGTGCCGTTCCCCATCCAGGGGGCGACCCTGCCGAACTCGCTCGCCGGACGTGACGTCCTCGGCCGTGGCCGCACCGGATCGGGCAAGACCCTCGCCTTCGGCCTCGCGCTCCTGGCCCGTACGGCCGCCGCAGGCCGCCGCGCCGAGCCGCGACGGCCGCTGGCCCTCGTCCTCGTCCCCACCCGGGAGCTCGCCCAGCAGGTCACCGACGCGCTCACCCCCTACGCCCGCGCCGTAAGGCTGCGCCTGGCGACCGTGGTCGGCGGGATGTCGATCGGCCGGCAGGCCAGCGCCCTGCGCGGCGGTGCCGAGGTCGTCGTCGCCACCCCGGGGCGCCTCAAGGACCTCATCGACCGGCGTGACTGCATGCTGGACGACGTGACGATCACCGTCCTCGACGAGGCCGACCAGATGGCCGACATGGGCTTCATGCCCCAGGTCACCGCCCTGCTCGACCAGGTGCGCGCCGGCGGACAGCGGATGCTCTTCTCCGCCACCCTGGACCGCAACGTCGACCTGCTGGTCCGCCGCTACCTCACCGACCCGGTGGTCCACTCCGTGGACCCGTCGTCGGCCGCGGTCACCACGATGGAGCACCACCTCCTGCACGTGCACGACGCGGACAAGCTGCGCACCACCACCGAGATCGCGGCCCGCGACGGCCGCGTGATCATGTTCCTGGACACCAAGCACGCGGTGGACCGGCTGACCAAGCACCTGCTCGGCAACGGCGTCCGCGCCGCCGCCCTGCACGGCGGCCGGTCCCAGCCGCAGCGCACCCGGACCCTCGCCCAGTTCAAGGACGGCCAGGTGACGGTCCTGGTCGCGACGAACGTCGCGGCGCGCGGAATCCACGTCGACAGCCTCGACCTGGTCGTCAACGTCGATCCGCCGGCCGACCACAAGGACTACCTGCACCGCGGCGGCCGTACCGCCCGGGCCGGCGCGTCCGGCAGCGTGGTCACCCTGGTCACCCCCGACCAGCGCCGTTCCATGAGCCGGCTGATGACCTCCGCCGGTATCACCCCGGAGATCACCGTGGTCCGTTCGGGTGAGGCGGCGCTGAGCCGTATCACCGGCGCCCGGACCCCTTCCGGTGTCCCCGTCGTCATCGCCGCACCGGCCGTGGAACGCCCCCGCCGCGCCGGTTCCACCGGTTCCGCCGGTGGGTCGCTCTCCTCCCGGGGCCGTCGCGGACGGGGCGGCCGAGGCCGCTCCACCGGCGAGGCACAGGGCCGGTCGACCGGCGAGGGCCGGGGCCGCTCCACCGGCGAGGCGGCGGCCCGCAGGCCGCGACGGCAGCCCGCCTCCGGCGCGGCCGCCTGATCCCATGACGACCGCGACAGGGCCACTGGTCTGCGACGACACCCGCGATGACGCCACAGGGCCGCGGGTGAGCGACGACATGACCGTCGAGGTGGCCCTGTCCGTCATGGCCGACGCCCGAGTCGAGGTTCTGTATCTGTGCGACGCGGACCACCGGCGCACGGGATCGGTCACCCGGCCGAAGCCCGTCGCCGTCCGCGCCGTCCCCGCGTACCCGGACCGCATCCGGCTGCGCGACGTCAGCCCGATCCCGCTCCCCCTGTGAGACATCCATGCGCTGTGTCATCGCCCGCTACCCGTTCGACCTGACCAAGGACGGGGTGCTGGACGCCATGAAAGGCATCACCCCCGAGCCCGTCACGGGTGAGTCCGTGACCATCGGCCGCCGCCGCTACCCCGTCAAACAGGTGGGCGAGGTCATCACCCGGCAGGACCGCCGCGACTTCACCGGCGGCGAGGTCACCCGGGCCATGACCCGGCTCGGCTTCACCTGCCACGCCCAGCCCGAGCCGGAACCGGCGCCCCAGTTCTCCCCCTCCGAGTACTGGCCCGCCCCGGAACCGCTGCGCGACGCCACCTCCCCGATCGTGTGAGGCGGCACGCCGGGTAGTGTTGAATCGGGGCTCGGGGGTGCCGTAGGGCGCGCCGGGGCCCCGAGACGCGTTTGCACTACGAGGTGACATGACAGCAGGCACTCCGCTCAACGGTCGGCTGGACGACGACGACTACCCCGCCTACACGATGGGCCGGGCTGCCGAGATGCTCGGCACCACCCCCGGATTCCTCCGGGCCGTGGGGGAGGCCCGGCTGATCACTCCGCTCCGCTCGGAGGGCGGGCACCGCCGGTACTCGCGCTACCAGCTGCGGATCGCCGCGAGAGCCCGCGAACTCGTCGACCAGGGCACTCCGGTCGAGGCAGCCTGCCGCATCGTCATCCTCGAGGATCAGCTGGAGGAAGCCCAGCGCATCAACGACGAGTACCGCCGCGCGGCGAACGGCCAGAGCACCGGGCGGGGCGCGGTCGACACCGCCTGAGCACGGGTTCAGAGGGTGCGGCAGTACAGGGCGTCCGGGGTGCGTGCGGAGCCGGCGCGGGCGGTGTAGGCGATGCCCGCCGCGTATTCGCCGTCCGCGCACTGTCCCTTGTAGTGGCCGGTGGCGAAGTCGCCGCCCCTGGGTGCCGTACCCCTGTTGTCGCCGCGGTCGAACCAGAGTGTGCGGCCGGTCGTGCCGGTGAGGGAGCCGGGCGGGGCGGCCCTGCACAGCGCGGCGGAGACGGCGGCGCCGCGGACGCTGTAGCCGGTGAGGAAGTGGCCGGTGGGGCACTGGAGTTTGGTGTAGCCGGAGGCCCAGTCGCCGCCCGCCGGCACATACCGCTCGTCCACGACCGCCACCTGTCCGCCGGCCGGGTCCCCCAACGGGCCGGCCGTCACGTCGGAGCACAGGCCGCGGTTGCCCGTGTGGCTGAGGCCGAGGAGGCGCTGTCCGTCGGGGCAGACGGCCTTGCGGGCGCCGGAGTCCCAGTCGGGCAGGGCCCTCGTCCGCCGGGACGCGACGAAGTCGCCGTGGTCGGGACTGAGCATCGACCACTCGGGCACGGAGGCGACCGGTCCGGTGCGGCCGGCGGCCTGGACGAGCCGGGACCAGGCCGCCGCCCGCCAGTCGTCGCCGTCGTACACGCCCATACGGTGGCCCGCGGCGTCCCAGTGCAGCAGCGCCCAGCCGTTGCCGCGGCGGTTCTCGTGCCATCCGACGAGCGGCCAGAAGGCGAAGTCGGCGTCGGCGCGGATGAGCTGGTCGACGAAGTTCTCGAACCAGGCGCGTTGCGCGGCACCCGTCTCCTCCCGGCCGCCGACGCCGAACTCGCTGATCCACAGGGGCGCGGTGAAGTGCTGGTCGGGTTCCGAAGTGACGTAGAAGGCCTGGCGGTTGAGGACGGCGACGAGTTCGGCGGGGGTGAGGTCGCGGTAGCGCGGGTCGCTCGTCTCGCCGACTCCGGTGGCACCGCTGTGGTTCGGTCCGGTGTAGTCGTAGAAGTGGGCGGAGTACACGAGCTTGCCGGAGTCGACGAGCGTGTGCGAGAGACGGCGTACGGGTTCCAGGGTGGGGCGCCCGTGGGCGAGGCCGTCGACGGGGATGCCGGTCCAGTTGATGCCCTCGACGATGATGAGCAGGTCGGGGTTGGCCTCCAACAGGAGCCGGTCGCCGAGGTGTTGGGAGGCGGCGAACCAGTCGTGGTCGTCGCCGAGGCCCCAGTTGGGGTCGTCCCAGATGTCGCGGCGGACCTCGTTGTAGAGGTCGGCGCCGACGACCCGCTTGTTGTCCTTGTAACGGCGGGCCATGAACAGCCAGTCGTTCTCCCAGGCCGCGGTGGCCTGGCTCGCGTTCCAGCGTTCGTTGCCGTCGACTCCGCAGCACCAACGGGTGGTGTTGGTGTGGTTGTTGAGGATCACCGCGAGGCCGGCGGCGGTGAGTTCGCGGACCACGACGTCGTAGACCTGGAGCGGGGTCATGCCGCGCAGGGACGGGTTCGCGGCGACGGCGTCGTCCGTGACGGGCACCCCGTCGTGGATCATCTCGTTGGAGAAGGGCAGTCGGACGCTGTTGATCCCGATCTCCCGGAAGCCGGCGATGATCTCGGCCATCGGGGCGCGGTCCAGACCGAGCGGGATCCGGCCCGAGTTCTCCCCGGCGTGGTGGTCGGCGTCGTCGGCCGTGCTGCCGGAGCCGTTCCAGGTGCCGCTGGCTCCGTGCCAGTTGCCGGAGCGCAGCTTGAAGCGGTTGCCGTCGGCGTCGACGATCCAGCGGCCCCGGGTGCTGAGCGGCGCGGTCCAGCCGGGCGCCGCCGGGGCCGTGCTCGCCGGGGCCGCGCTCGCGGGGGTGGGGGTCGCGGGCGTGAGCAGGAGCAGGAGTACGGCGGTCAGGGCCGCCCGTACCAGCCGTACCAGCCGTACCGTCGTCATGGCGTTATTGTCATGCATACATCATGAAGATGACAGGTCCGCGTCGAGACTCTGCTCCGCCCAGATCGTCTTGCCCGTGGAGGTGGGGCGGGTTCCCCACCGCCGGGTCAGCTGGGCGACCAGGAGCAGCC
This sequence comes from Streptomyces vulcanius, assembly GCF_042653945.1. Lineage (NCBI taxonomy): Bacteria > Bacillati > Actinomycetota > Actinomycetes > Kitasatosporales > Streptomycetaceae > Streptomyces > Streptomyces vulcanius. The sequence continues at coordinate 19,952 of NZ_JBHSFK010000048.1, forward strand.
CCCGGCCCCCCTCGTCGTAGGTGCGGGCGCGCCGCATGTGGGGTGCCGTGTTGCCGCCGTCCGAGACCTCGCAGATCAGGCCCCGGTCATGGATGAGACGCAGCTGGATGGGCGGCTCGGCGTGCCGGATGGCGTTGGTGACGAGCTCGCTGACCACCAGTTCCGTGACGAAGGCCACCTCGTCCAGGCCCCACTCCTCCAGCCGGCGGAGGGCGTTCTTGCGGGCATCGGCCACGGCGGCCGGGTCCGGGGCGATGTCCCAGGTGGCGACCCGGTCGGCGTCGAGCGCCCGGGTGCGGGCGACGAGCAGCGCCACGTCGTCGGCGGGCCGCCCGGGGAGCAGGGCGGCCAGCACCGAGTCGCACAGCAGCTCCAGGGAGTCCGCGGGACCGGCGAGCGCCCGGCGCAGCCGCGCGATGCCCTCGTCGAGGTCGCTGTCGCGGGACTCGATCAGACCGTCGGTGTAGAGCGCGAGCAGGCTGCCCTCCGGCAGCTCGGTCTCGAACGACTCGAAGGGCAGTCCGCCCAGGCCCAGCGGAGGCCCCGCCGGAAGGTCGAGCAGTTCCACGGTGCCGTCCGGGCTCACCACGGCCGGCAGCGGATGGCCGGCCCGGGCGAGCGTGCAGCGGCGCGACACGGGGTCGTAGACGGCGTACAGGCAGGTCGCCCCGACGTCTCCCGCGCTCTCCCCCGGGACGCCCCCCGCGCCTCCGGCTCTTCCCGGGGCGGGCGCCGTGTCGGTGGCCAGCCGGGCCACCATGTCGTCGAGGTGGGTGAGCAGCTCGTCGGGCGGCAGATCGATGTCGGCGAGGGTGCGTACGGCGGTCCGCAGCCGGCCCATGGTCGCGGAGGCGTGGATGCCGTGCCCCACGACGTCGCCCACGACCAGCGCCACCCTGGCCCCGGACAGCGGGATCACGTCGAACCAGTCCCCGCCCACCCCGGCCCGGGCACCGGCCGGAAGGTAGCGGGAGGCGACCTCCAGTGCGGTCTGCTCGGGCAGCTTCTGCGGCAGCAGACTGCGCTGCAGGGTGACGGCCGTGCGCCGCTCGCGGGTGTAGCGCAGGGCGTTGTCGATGCAGACCGCCGCCCGGGCCGCCAGCTCCTCGGCCAGGACGAGGTCGTCCTGCTGGAACGGGCCGGGGTGCCGGTGCCGGGCGAGAAGGACGACGCCCAGGGTCGTACCGCGGGCCAGCAGGGGCACGGTCATCGCCGAATGGAAGCCGAAGTCGCGGACCCGGGCCCGCCGCACCGGGTCCTCGGCGACCCAGTCGGAGATCGCCTGCTCGGTGATCTGGTACAGCACGGGCCGGCCCGACCGCAGACTCTCCGCCGGCGGGGAGCCCGCCGGGTACACGTCCACCGCGCCCAGGGCCACGGCGGCGTCGGGGACGCCCGGAAGCACGGACTGGTGGGCGATGCGCCGCAGCGCGAGGGAGGTGCCGCCGGGCCGCGGCGGTCGCGCGATCGGCTCGGGCATGTCGTCGAGGCCGGACAGCCGGTCCACGCCGTCGAGGTCGGCGAGGAGGTCCACGCTGAGGAAGTCGGCGAGTTCCGGAACCGCCACGTCGGCCAGTTCCTGCGCCGTCCGGGCCACGTCCAGCGTGCTGCCGATCCGGGTACTGGCCTCCGCGATCAGCTGGAGGCGCTTGCGGGCCCAGTAGTGGTCCGTCATGTCGTGCCCGGTGGTGGCCACGCCCAGGACCCGGCCGTCCGGGTCGCTCAGCCGGTAGACATGGACCGACCAGGCGTGTTCCCGGTTCTCGCCGTGGGCGCGGGCATGGTTCTCCAGGTACTGCGTCTCGCCGGTCTCCATGGCCCGCACCATCGCCCGCTCCATCTCCTCGGCCAGGGGCTGGTCCAGTACGTCCGTCGGCCGCAGCCCGAGCAGGTCGTCCTCGCTCAGGCCCAGGGCCTCCTGCCCTGAGCGGGTGGACCGGCGAAAGCGCAGGTCCGTGTCGTACACCGAGGTCGAGCAGGAGGGGGAGGCGAGGAAACCGCGCGTGATCAGCGCGTCGTCGTCGGGGGTGGGCCGGGCGCCGGTCACGGCGGAGACGAGGAGCCAGTCGGGGGTCCCTTCGTCCGGGGGCCTGTCCAGTCCTCTGTGGTGCGCCAGGACCTTGGCCTCCACGCGGTGGCCGTCGCGGTGGCGGAGCACGAGCGTGCCGTGCCACCTCGGGAGGGACGAGAGGGGCGGGTGTTCCGTGGGGTCCTCCGCGAGCAGCTCGGCCACCGGGTGGCCCACGATCTCCGCGGACGAGTAACCGAGCAGTTGTTCGGAGCCGGCGTTCCACCCGGTCACGACGCCGTGTTCGTCGACGGTGACGCGGGCGGTGAGCGCCTCACCCACGACGTCCTCCATGACCGCTCATCTCACTCTCGTCCGGCACCCTCTTGTATTGCCCCGTTTCTTCACGTTTCACCTTATTTTGTGGGCGGTACTTGAGCACCGGCACGACTCCGGGTGTCCAGCACGGCATGTGGGCGGCGGCACGCACTCGTTTTGCACAACGGGTTCCTACGCTTCCGTCGCACCGCCGTCCGCCGTCCGCCGAGCGCAGGGAGTCAGTCCTCCATGACACTGGTCATCGCCACCGCAACACCGTTCCACGGCCATGTGCAGCCGGTCCTCACCGTGGCCGCCGATCTCGTACGGCGGGGGCACGAGGTCGTCGTGCTGACCGGGAGCCGGTTCGCCGAGGACGTACGGGCCGCCGGGGCCCTTCATGTGTCACTGCCGCCCGACGCGGACTTCGACGACCGCAAGCTGGACCTGTACTTCCCCGAGCGCGCCGCCCTCCCGGCGGGCCCGGCGCAGCTCGAGTACGACCTGAAGCACATCTGGGGCGATCCGACGGCCGCCCAGTACCGCGCACTGCGCATCCTGCTCGCCCGCCGGTTCCCCGCGGCCGTCGTCATCGGCGATCCGTTCTTCCTGGGGGGCATGGCGCTCACCCTGGCCGAGCGGCGCGGGCACCGGCCGGTCACCGTCAGCCTCGGGCTCACCCTGCCGACCCTGCTCAGCGACGACGCGCCCCCGGTCGGCTTCGGGCTGCCGCCCCTGTGCGGGGAGGGCGCGAAGAAACGACACCAGGAGATGAACGACCAGGTCAGGGAGGGTCTCGCCGGGGCCCAGCGGCACATCCAGGAGAACTTCGGGGAGAGCGGCGTCGAACTGCCGGGCTTCTTCCTCGACTGTCTGGTGACCGTCCCGGACCACTATCTCCAGCTGACCGTCCCCGGGTTCGAGTATCCGCGCGGCGACCTGCCGTCCTCGTTCCGGTTCGTCGGGCCCCTGCCCGCCGCGCCGCGCGGGCCGCAGCCGCTCCCCGACTGGTGGGCGGAGGTGGTGAACGCGAAGCGGCCCGTCGTCGTGGTCACCCAGGGGTCGTTCGACAACCGCGATCTCGGACGGCTCGTGCGGCCCGCCGTGGACGCGCTGGCCGGGGACGACGTCCTGGTCGTGGCCGTGACGGCACGCGCGGACGGACCGGCCGAGCTCCGTGCGGCGGGGCCGGTGCCGACGAACGTGCGCCTCGGCGGATACGTCCCCTTCGACGCGCTCCTGCCCCATGCGTCGGTGCTGGTCACCAACGGCGGATACGGCGGCGTGCACACCGCGCTGCGGCACGGGGTACCGCTCGTCGTCGGCGGCGACGGGGAGGACAAGCCGGAGGTGGCGGCGCGGGTCCAGTGGAGTGGGGCGGGGCTCGACCTGCGCAGCGGGGATCCGTCGCCGGCCGCCGTACGGGACGCGGTGCGGGCCGTACTGGGCGACCCCGGGTACGGCGCGCGGGCGAGGACGTTGCGGGCGGAGTTCGAGCGCCATGACCCGCTCGGGGCGATCGCGGAGGTGGTCGCGGCGGCGGGGGCGTGAGGTGAGGGTGGATGCGTGAGGTAATCGCGAACGCGTGACGCGTGACGCGCCGGCGAATGTGTGAGGCAGCGGCCGATCGTGAGCCACGCCCGGAATGTCCAGCCCCGTGAGTGCCACCCCTGCCGCTGCCTAGCATGAGGCCCGGTCGGGGTGGTGGGCGCGGAGGGGTGCGATGACGCGGATGCCGTTGCGGTTCGCGGTCCTGGGGGACGTACGGGTGTGGCGGGGCGAGGCGGAGGTGGACCCCGGTCCACCCCTGCGCCGGACCCTGCTCGCCCTGCTGCTGGCCCGGGCCGGATCCCCGGTGCCCTTGGCGGACATCGTCGAGGCGCTGTGGGCCGACCGGGCGCCGGCCCGCGCGGTCAACATGGTGCACCGTCATGTCGGGGAACTGCGGCGGCTGTTGGAGCCCGGACTGCCCAACCGGGCGGAGGGCAACCTGCTGCTGCGCGGCGTCGGCGGGTACCGGCTGCGCACACCGGCCGACTCGGTCGACCTGCTGCTGTTCCGCCAACGGGTGCGGACAGCAAGGGACTTACGGCGCGACGGTGAACTGGCGTCGGCCGTCGAGGAGTTCGCCGGGGCGCTCGCGCTGCGGCGGGGGCCGACGGCGGGCTGTCCGGCGCAGGCTCCCGCGCATCCCGTGTTCACCGAGTTGGACCGGGAGTACGACGCCGTGGTCCGGGAGGCGGCGGAGGTGGCGCTCGGCTGCGGCAGGGCGGGCCGCGTGCTGCCCACGCTGACCGCGAGCGCGGCCCGGCACCCCCTCGACGAGGGGCTCCAGTCCCTCCTCATCCACACCCTCACGGCGTGCGGCCACCGCGCCGAGGCACTGACCGTCTTCCGGACGACGGCCACCCGCCTCACGGAAGACCTGGGCGTCGACCCCGGCTGCGAACTGATCGCGGCACAGGAGCAGGCGAAGAGGGCGGGGCCGGAGGCGGAGGGGCTGAGGCCGGAGGCGGAGGGGTTGGAGGCGGCGGGGCCGGAGGCCGGGCCGGGCGCCGACGGTTCCTGGGCGCAGCCCAGGAGCGCGCATGCCGAAGCGGCGGGGCCACGCGCCGAAGACGCCCGGGCGCAGCCCGACGAAGCGGGAGCGGCCGCAGGAGGAGCGGGGCCGGGCGCCGGAGGTACCCGGGCTCAGCCCGGGGAAGCAGGAGCAGGAAAAACGGCATCGGGTGTCGACGGCGCCCGGGCTCAGCCCGGGGAAGCGGGAGCGGGCGCAGGGGGAACGGGGGCCCGGGCGCAGCCCGGGGAAGCGGGCGCCGGCGCAGGAGGAACGGCGCCGGGCGCCGGAAGTACCGGGATTCAGCTCGGGGAAGCGGGCGCGGGCGCCGGAGGTACCCGGGATCAGCTCGGGGAAGCGGGTGCGGGTGTCGGAGTGGCAGGGGTGGGGTTCAGGGGAGGTGGTGGCGGGGTCGCGGGGCCCGCGCAGCTTCCGCCCGCACTGCCCGTCTTCGTCGGGCGGGCGGTCGAGCTCGGGCGGCTGCGGGTGCTGCTCGACGATGCCGGGGCCGCGCCCGCCCTGGTCGTCAGCACCCTCACCGGGCCCGCCGGTGTGGGCAAGACCGCGCTCGCCGTGCACCTGGCCCATGAGGTGGCCGGACGGTTCCCGGACGGGCAGCTCTACGTCAATCTGCGCGGCTTCGACCCCGCCGCACCCCCCACCCGCCCGCAGGACGCCGTACGGGGTTTCCTGGACGCCCTCGGTGTACCGGCCGCCCGCGCACCCTACGGCCTCGACGCCCAAGCCGCGCTGTTCCGCAGCCTGTTGACGGGCCGCAGAGTGCTGGTGCTGCTGGACAACGCCCGCGACGCCGCCCAGGTCCGTCCGCTGCTGCCCGGCACGCCCGGCTGTCTGGTGCTGGTCACCAGCCGCAACCGGCTCACCGCACTCGCCTCCGCCGACGGTGCCCGTCCGCTCACCCTGGACGTGCTCACGCCGGCCGAGGCGCACGCGGCGCTGGCCCTGCGGATCGGTGCCGCACGGGCGGCGGCCGAGCCCCGGGCGATCGCGGACATCGTCGCCCTCACCGCGCGGCTGCCCCTCGCCCTGGCGATGGTGGCCGCCCGCGCCGCCACGCACCCCGCATTCCCGCTGGCGGCACTGGCCGAGCGGCTGCGGGCCGCGCACGGCGGGCTCGACGCGTTCCGCGACCCCGACCCCGACCCGGCAACCGACATGAGGGCGGTGTTCTCGTGGTCGTACGACGCACTCGGGGTGGCCGCCGCCCGGCTCTTCCGTCTGCTCTCCCTGCACCCCGGACCCGAAGTCACCGTCCACACCGCGGCGGCCCTGGCCGGCGAACCGCTCGCCAGGACCCGCGCGCTGGTGGCCGAGCTCGCCGACGCCCACCTCCTCACCGAACGCTCGCCCGGCCGCTACACCTGCCACGACCTGCTGCGGGCGTACGCCACCGAACTCGTCCACGCCACCGAGAGCCCGGGCGAGCGGCGGGCCGCCCTGCGCCGCGTGCTCGACCACCACTCTTCTGTCGGTCACAAGGCAGGCACACTTCGTCCACTGCCCCCTGCCTACGCTCCCGCCACCCACAACGAGGAGTGTGTGCAGTGACGTACAGCATGATCAACGGGAACCGGTTGTTCCACACGGACGAGGGGCCGGCCCGGGCGGGGGCCGGGGCGGGCGGGACGGTGCTGCTGGTGCACGGCGCGACCTGCGACTCGCACGACTGGTCCGCGCAGATCGAGGCGTTCGCCGCGCGGCACCGCGTGATCGCGCCGGACCTGCGCGGTCACGGCAGGTCCTCCGGGCTCACCGGCGGACAGCGCCCGCGCGAGTTCGCGGCGGACCTGGCGGAGCTGCTGGACGCCGTGGACGCCGGGCCGACGGTCGTCGTGGGGCACTCGCTGGGCGGGGTCGTCGCCTCCGTCCTCGCGGTCGAGTACCCGTCCCTGGTGCGGGCGGTGGTGTCGGTCGACCCCGGCTACGGCTTCGAGGCGGAGTTCGCGCCGCAGGTCGCCGCCGCCTTCCGGGTCCCGGACCCGGTCGGCGCGGCCGCCGCCGTCCTCGGCGGTCTGGAGAACCAGGCGACGTCCGGACCCGAGGCGGACGCCCTGCGCGTCTGGCACCGTCGGCGGGTCCTGAGCATGGACCCGATGACCGTACGGGACGTCTTCCACGGCCTGTTCGACGAGGCGGCCACCCCGCTGACCGTACGGCCGGGAGTCGAGACCTACCTCTCGCGCCGCACCTGCCCGGTGCTGTCGGTGTCGGCCGCCGCCTCCCTCAAGGCCAAGGGGATCGACGGGGACTGGGAGCCGTCCCTCAGCCGTCACCCGTACAGCGCGTCGCTGGTGCTGGAGGGGGTCGGGCACTGGCTGTTCCAGGAGCGGTCGGCGGAGTTCAACTCGCTGGTGCTGGGCTGGATCGACGGGCTTCCGCCCGCCTGAGCAGAGCCCACGCACAGAGGGGGACTTTCATGATCACGGGGACTCGGGGACTACGACGGTGACGATGCGGTTCGCGGTGCTGGGACCGGTACGGGTGTGGCGGGACGGCGAGGAGATACGGCTCGGGGCGGCCCAGCAACGCCTGCTGCTGGCCCTGCTGATGGCGCACGCCGGACGCCCGGTGGCGATGGAGGAGTTGCAGCAGGCGCTCTGGGGCGAGTCGCCGCCGGGTTCGCCCGCCAACGCCGTGTACCGGCACATCGGTGTGCTGCGCCGGCTGCTGGAACCGGAGTTGCCGCTGCGGGCACCCGGCGGGTGGCTGGTGCGGGACGCGGGCGGATACCGGCTGAGGGTGTCGCCCGAGACCCTGGACGTGCTGCGGCTGCGGGAGTTGGTACGGCAGGCACGGCAGGCACGGCAGGGCGGCGCCCGGGGCGCCGAGGCGGCCGTACCGCTTCTGCTGGAGGCGCTGCACCTGCGCACCGGGGCGGTCGCCACGGGGGTCCCCGTGGAGGCGCGGTCCCACCCCGCGTTCAACGCGCTGGAGCGCGAGCACCTGGCGGTGGTGAAGGAGGCGGCGGACGTGGTCCTCGCGGTGGGCGCGGCCGGGCAGCTGCTCGCCGTCCTGCACCGCGCCGCGGCCGAGCACCCGCTCGACGAGCAGCTCCAGGCCCGCTTCGTACGCGCCCTGGCCGCCACCGGGCAGCGGGCGGCGGCCCTCGACACCTGGCAGCGGGTACGCACCGTGCTCGCCACGGAACTCGGCGTCGAACCGGGCGCCGAACTACGTTCCGCACAGCGGGAGATCCTGAACGAGGGCATACCTCCCGCCCCCCTCCAAGGCCCCACCGAGGCCGCCCGACGGGCCGCCGTCGGCCCGTCGTCCGACAGCCGCGTCCCAGCCGACCGGCTCCCGGCCGGCGGGACCCCTGCCGACTCCGCTCCCGGCCCCACCCGGACCCCGCCCGCCGATACGACGGCTCCCCCCGCGCCCGCCGATACGACGGCTCCCCCCGCGCCCGCCGTCGGCCGGGCCACCGGCGCCACCGGGCCCACCCGGACCACGTCGGCCGACAGGCCGGCCGCCCCCGCGCCGCCGGCCCCCGCCCAGACCGAACCGCCGCCCCCGGCACCGCGCCGCACAACCATCACTGCCGCCGAGGCCGAAGCCGAAGCCCGCGCCACTGCCACTGCCACTGCCGCTGCCGCTGCCGCCGAAGCCGAAGCTGGTGCCGAAGCCGAAGCCAGTACCGGAACCGGAGCCAATGCCCGTGCCCGTACCCGTGCCCGTGCCGTTGCCCGGTTGTCCGTCGTGCCCGAGGTTCCCGAGAGACCCTCGATCGTCGGCACGAGTGCACCGCATCCCCCCGACCCCTTCGTCCGCCCCGCCCAACTTCCCGCCGATCTCGCGACGTTCGCCGGTCGGCGGGCCGAGCTCGCGCGGGTTGTCGCGCTGTCGGCGGCGGACGCGCCGGGGATGCGGATCGCCGTGGTCAGCGGGATGGGCGGGATCGGCAAGACCACGCTGGCCGTCCGCTGGGCGCACCGGATCGCGCACCGCTTCCCGGACGGGCAGCTGTACGTGAACCTGCGCGGCTTCGACCCCGGCGGCACGGCGACGGACCCCGGCGAGGCGCTGCGCGGGTTCCTGGAGGGGCTCGGGGTGCCGCCGCAGCGGATGCCGGCCGGGACCGACGCCCAGACCGGCCTCTACCGCAGCCTTCTCGCCCGGCGTCGCGTGCTGATCCTCCTGGACAACGCGCGGAGCGCCGAACAGGTCCGTCCGCTACTGCCGGGCAGCCCCGGCTGCATGGTCGTCGTCACCAGCCGTGACCGTCTCCTGGGCCTGGTCACCGCGGAGGCCGCCCACCCGGTGGCGCTGGACCGGCTGCCGCCCGCCGAGGCCCGGGAGTCCCTGGTACGGCGGCTCGGCGCAGAGCGGGTCTCGGCCGAGCCGGCCGCCGTCGAGGAGATCGTCGCCCGGTGCGCGGGGCTGCCGCTGGCCCTGGCCGTCGTGGCGACGCGGGCCGCCACCCACCCCGGTTTCCCGCTGGCCGCGATCGCCGCCGACCTGCGGGAGGCCCGCGACAGCCTGGACGCCTTCGCGGACTCCGACCCGGCCGGCGACGTCCGCGCGGTCCTCTCCTGTTCGTACCGCGCGCTGAGCCCGCCGGCCGCCCGGCTGCTGCGGCTGCTGTCGCTGCACCCGGGTCCTGACGTCACCGTGCCGGCCGCGGCGGCGGTCGCCGACGGGACTCCGGCGGCGGCCCGCCGTCTGCTGACCGAACTCACCGGCGCCCATCTGCTCACGGAACACGCGCCCGGGCGTTTCTCCTGCCACGACCTGCTGCGCACCTACGCGATGGAACTCGCCGCCGAGCACGACGGCACGGCCGGACGGGAGGCCGCCGTACGCCGGACCCTCGACCACTACCTGCACACCGCGCACACCGCCGCGCGCCTCTACTCCCCCTGGTTCATGGCCAGTTCGCTGTCCGAGGCCGCTCCCGGGGCGCGTCCCGAGTCGTTCGCGGACGACGGACAGGCGCTGCGCTGGTACACGGCCGAGCGGCGGGTGCTGCACGCCCTCGCCGCGTCGGCCCGGGAGCGCGGCCACGACGGCCATGTCTGGCGGCTGGCCTGGGCGTTGGAGCGGTTCATGGACCGTCAGGGCCACTGGGACGAGTACGCGGCGCTCCAGCGCTCCGGTCTCGACGCCGCCGTACGCGACGGCGACCGCGCCGCTCAGGCGCATCTGCACCGCGCCCTGGCCCGCGCCTCGGGCCGGCTGGAGCGATACGACGACGCCCTCGCCCAGGCCCGGCACGCCCTCGGTCTGTTCGCCGAACTCGGCGACCGGCTCGGCCTGGTCCACGCCCAGCTCGGCCTCGGCTGGCTGCTCGACCGGACGGGCGACCACGACGACGCCCTCGAAGCGGCCGGCCGGGCACTGACCCTGTCCCGGTCCGTCGGCACCCCGATCGTGGCGACCACCGCGCTGCACGCCCTGGGCTGGACCCATGTGCTGCGCGGTGAACACCGCAGGGCCGCCGCCTACTTCGAGGAGGCGCTGACCGGCCTCGCCGCGTTCGACGGCACCCGGTACGCCGAGGCCAACACCTGGGACAGTCTCGGCATCGCCCGCCACCACCTCGGCGAACACCTGCGGGCCGTCGCCGCGTACCTGTGCGCGCTGCACCTCTACCGCGAGGTCGGCGACACCTTCAGCGAGGCCGGCACCCTCCGCCACCTCGGCGACACCTACCTCGCCACGGGCGACCCCGGAGCGGCCCGCACCGTCTGGGAACGGGCCCTGCGCTTTCTCGCCCGGACCGACCCGACGGGGGCGGAGGAGATCCGGACGAGACTGCTGGCCCTGGGCGACGCGGTCCCCGCGCCACGGCTCACGGCGGTGTCCGCGGCCCCGGACGACACCACGAGCCGCCGACGCAGCCGCTGACGTATCGCTCACGTCGTCGCCGACGCAGCCGCTAGCGCAGTCGCTTCGCCAACTCCGCTGCTGCGTCCAGCAGTTCACCGGTGGTGCCGGTGGTCTGCTGGAAGTCGACCAGCGCCTCCACCCCGCCGATGCCCGCGTCGGCCGTACGGAGCAGGTAGTCGGCGATCTGCGCGACGGTGCCGAGGTTGGGGACGCGGTCCTCGGGTGCCTCGGTGTCGGTCAGCGTGGCGTTGACCCGGACGACCGTGCGCAGGGCGGCGGCGTCCCGGCCGGCCGCGTCGGCCGCGCCCACGACGACGCTCCACATCGCGGCCAGCGCCGGAAGCGGCAGTCCCGCCGACAGCCAGCCGTCCCCGCGCCTGCCCACCCGCTCCAGGGCGCCCCGCGAGAAGCCGCCGAAGAGGACGGGCGGGCGGGGCCGCTGGACGGGCTTGGGCTCGACGACCGACGGCGCGATCGTCCACCGCTCGCCCTCGTACCGCACGTCCCCGTCGGCCCAGATGGTCTCCGCGACGTCCAGCCACTCCTCCAGCTGCGCCCCCCGCCGTTCCCAGGGCACGCCGACCGCCCGGTACTCGTCGCCGAGCCAGCCGAGGCCGATGCCGATGTCCAGCCGGCCGTGGCTGACGACGTCGAGCGAGGTGAGCGTGCGGGCGAGCAGGACCGGCGGGTACCACAGGGCGTTGAGCGTGCTGGTGCCGAGCCTCACCCGTTCGGTGCGGGCCGCGGCCAGGGTGAGGACGGTGAGCGGGTCGAGGAAGGTGCGGTACTCCTCCGGCATGCTGCCGTCGCCGCCGGGGTAGGGGTCGCTGGGCTCGTGCGGGTTCAGGATGCGGTCCGCGACCCAGAGGCTGCCGTACCCCAGGCTCTCGGCGGCCCGGGCCACCTCCGTGACCGCCTCCGGCGTGGCGAACACCCCGTACTGGGGCACGGCAAGACCGATACGCATGGACACTCTCCTCTCCACCCCGCCGTGTCCACGGCGGAAGGTCCGCCACGCTAGGCCCCGCTTGTGCACGGAAAGTGACCTCGGACGCTCCACCCGCCACCACCTCTATGCAATCCATGTATAGACGGTGTGTATAGTCGCCGCATGGCAATCAGCGCGTCGGTGCTCGTCGTGCGGCTGAACCGGTGGTGGTCGGTCGCGCCCGTGGCGGGTCTTGGGGTCGGAGTACTCACCAACCTCGCTCAGGGGTGGCTTCCCGGTGCGTGGAACCAGATCGCCAACTCGGGGGCGGTGTGGTGCGTTCCGGCGTTCGTCGCCGGTGCGCTGACCGCGCGGCGGCCTGCGGTGGCCGGGCTGTGTACGACGCTCGGTCTGGTCGTCGGCTACTACGCCTACGCGGAGTTCGGGCGCGACGGGATGGGGGCTCTGACGGCGCCGCTGCTGTGGCTGGTGATGGCGGTGATCAGCGGGCCGTTGTTCGGGATCGCGGGGGACTGGTGGCGGCGGGGGCGCAGCGAGTGGCGGCGGGTCGTCGGACTGGCCGCGCTCGCCGGGGTGTTCGGGATGGAGGCCGCCCTGTACGCCTGGACGCTGCACTACGCCACGCAGGCGTGGGCCTGCGTGGCGATGCTCGTTCTCCTGCCCCTGCTGATGGGACGCCGGCACCGGGAGCGGGGCCTGGCCCTGCTGACCGCCGTGGTCCTCTCGTCGGTCGCCTACGCCGTGATCGAGCTGCCGTTGCAGCACGTCGCCGGGTGAGGCACCTACTGGTCCTGGTCCGTGCCGAGGCGGGCCATGTCCTCGTCCGACAGCTGTAGCGCGCCGGCGGCGATGTTCTCCGTCAGATGGTCCGGGTCGCCGGTGCCGGGGATGGCCAGCACATGCGGGCCCTGGCGCAGGGTCCAGGCCAGCCGGACCTGCGCGGCCGACGCGCCGTGCGCGCGGGCGACGGCGAGCACCGCCTCGCTCTCGGCGGCACCGGCTCCCGACTCGCGGCCCGCCCCGGCGATCGCGAAGAACGGTACGTAGGCGACGCCGAGTTCGCCGCAGGTCCGCAGGAACTCACGCTCCGCGGCCGGGGCGCCGACCCCGTACGGGTTCTGTACACAGACGACGGGTGCGATTGCCCGCGCCTCGGCCAGGTGGTCCGGGGTGACGTTGGAGACGCCGAGGTGGCGGACGAGCCCTGCCTCGCGCAGCTCGGCCAGCGCCCCGAAGTGCTCGGCGATCGACGCGGTCCGGTAGCTCGGGGGGACGCGCAGGTTCACGACGTCCAGGTGGTCGCGGCCCAGTTGGCGGAGGTTGTCCTCGACCTGCCCGCGCAGCTGCTCCGGGGTGGCCCACCACCACGCGCCCGAGGAGTCCCGGCCGGGCCAGACCTTGGTGGTGATGACCAGGTCCTCCGGATACGGCGCGAGGGCGGTGTTGATGAGTTCGTTCGCCGAACGCTTCGAGGAGAAGTAGAAGGCCGCCGTGTCGATGTGGTCGACGCCGAGTTCGACCGCGCGCCGGAGCACACGGATCGCGCGGTCACGGTCGCTCGACGCGCCGGGCTGGAAGGGGACGTCACCGGTCAGGCGCATCGCTCCGAAGCCGATGCGGTTGACGGTCAGGTCACCGAGCTGCCAAGTACCCGCGTCCGCCGCCGTGTTCATGCGTGAGGTCATGAGGACAGCTTCCCCGACGGCCGGGCCGGCAGCCCGAGCCGCCCCCGGGTGGCGGCCAGGATGATCAGCGCCGCCGTCGTCGAGGCGAGGAGGAGGGCGTGGGCCGCGTCCTCGATGCCCAGCGAGGGGAACATGTCGGACCAGGCCAGGGAGAGGAAGTTGTTGACGCTGACGTGCACCAGCATGGCCAGCGGCATGCTCTCGGCGGAGCGGTTGAACACCCAGGTCATCACGAAGTTGAAGGCGAGCGTCGTGGCCAGGAACTCCAGCGGCCGGACCGGGTCCACGTGCGGTCCGCCGCCCCACTCGGTGAGGAACAGCGGCAGGTGCCAGGAACCCCACAGCACGCCCACGGCGAGGGTGGCGCCCAGGGGGCCGTAGCGGCGCTGCATGTGCGGCATGGCGAACTCGCGCCAGCCCGGCTCCTCGGCGAGCCCGGTGGTCACCATCTGGAGGATCAGGCCCGGCAGATAGGCGGCGAGGACGGCCACCGGCGGCAGCACCGGGGTGCGCTCGGCCAGGGCGGCCGAGGCGAGGGTCAGTGCGGCCGGCACCGAGACGAGGGCGAGCAGGTACCAGCGCCAACTCACCCTGAGTTTCGTCATCCGGCCCCGCCAGGCGCGCAGTCCGGCGCGGCCCTCGGTGGCGGCGGTGACGATGAGCGCCGAGGCGATCGGGCCGAGGTAGGCGCCGGGCAGGACGCCGAGCAGCTGGGTGGTGCCGCCGATCCGCGGGTAGGCGTAGTGCCAGATCCCCAGACCGTTCTCGGACAGGATGTACGGCGTCCAGGCCAGCCAGCTCAGCCCCATCGCGAGAGTGAAGAACCAGGTCAGGGGGCGGCGGCGGATGCCGTCACGCAAGGGGGAGTCGAGCGGCTTCGGGGGGCTGGTGATCGTCACCGGGGTGTCCCTTCGGGGAGTCTGAGCGGCGCTGATGTGATGCCCTCAGCACATCAGCGCCGGCCCCGCCGATCACTGCCGCGCACACCCCAGGTCCCGGTACAGCAGCCTGTACTACAGGCGTCGCCTCGCGTCCTCCAGGTAGTGCAGGACGGCCGCCACCCGTCGGTCCACGTGGTCCGTCGGGGACAGGTCGAGCTTGGCGAAGATGCTGCGGATGTGTTTGTGGACCGCGCCGTCGGTGACGACGAGGCGTTCCGCGATCGCGCTGTTGCCCAGCCCCTCGGCCATCAGGGCGAGTACGTCCCGTTCGCGCGGGCTGAGGCGTTCAAGCCGGGTGTCCTGGCGGGAGCGGGTGAACAGCTGGGCGACGACCTCGGGGTCGATGGCGGTGCCGCCGGACGCCACCCGGTGCAGGGCGTCGAGGAACTCCTCGACCCGGCCCACCCGTTCCTTCAGGAGATAGCCGAGGCCGGCCACCCCGCCGGTGAGCAGCTCGGTCGCGAAGCTCTGCTCGACGTACGCGGACAGCACGAGGACGGCCAGGTCGGGCCGGCGGCGCCGGGCCTCGACGGCCGCGCGAATGCCTTCGTCGGTGTGCGTGGGCGGCATGCGGACGTCGAGAATGGCGACGTCGGGTTTGTGCTCGTCGATGGCGTCCAGGACCTCCTCCGCCGTCCCGGTCTTGGCCACCACGTCGAGACCCTCCGCGCCCAGCAGCAGGGCGAGCCCCTCGCGCAGCAACGGGTCGTCCTCGGCCATCACAATCCGCATGTCGGCAACTCGCTTGTCAGAGGAAGCAGTTCACTTCTACATCCCGCAGGGCAGGTCCACCTCGAGGGTGGTCGGGCCGCCCGGCGGGCTGGTCACGCGGAGCGTACCGTCGTGGGCCGCCACCCGGCGGCGGATCCCGGTGAGTCCGGAGCCCCCTTTCTCGTCGACGCCGCCCCGGCCGTCGTCCTCGACGCGCAGCAGCAGCCGGCCGCCCCGGGCCCGGACGGTCACCGACGCCTGCTGCGCGCCGCTGTGCTTGGCGATGTTCGTCAGCGCCTCGGCGACCACGAAGTAGGCGGTCGCCTCCACGGAGGCCGCGCACCGCTCCGGCGCGTCGACGTCGGTCCGGCACGGCACCGCGCACTCGGCGGCGAGACCGGACAGCGCCCCGGCCAGGCCCCGGTCGGACAGCACCGGCGGCAGGATGCTGCGGGAGACCGCGCGCAGTTCGGCCAGCGCCTGTTCGGCGGCGCTCTGGGCGCGTTCGAGGAGTTCGTCGGCGCGGGCGGGGTCGCGGGCCGTCATCCGGCGGGCGGCGCCGAGCAGCACGGTGACCGTGACGATCCGGTTCTGGGTGCCGTCGTGCAACGAGCGCTCGATGCGGCGCAGTTCGGTGGCGTGGGCGTCCAGGGCGGCGGCGCGGGTGGCGGTCAGCTCGGCGACCCGGAGGGAGAGATCGGTGCCCGGGCCCGCGGCGAGCAGGAGCCGGCCGGGGCGGGCCTGGAGCCGGGCCATGCCGGGGGTCAGGCCCAGGATGATGGCGATCCAGCCGACGCCCAGCAGGCTCACGGAGAGCGCCTCCGGCCAGGAGTGGGCGTGCCCGAACCCCAGGGACGTACTGGAGGTGCCGGCCGGCGAGAACGGCCACACCAGCGGGAACACGATGTCCCGGAAGGCGGCGAGCGGCAGCCAGACGCCGAGCAGCCCCAGCAGGAAGCCCAGACCGGCGTGGCGCAGGGCCCAGCGCAGTTCCCGTCGGGTGGTCGGGTCGACGAGCGCGACCCGCAGCCGCGTCGGCGGCGGGTCCGGGGCGACGACCTCGGGCCCCCAGCGGGCGAGCCGCTCGCGTTCCCGGGCGGCGAGGGCGTGCAGGGCGCGCAGCACACCGGGCGCCATGAGCAGGCCCACGCCCAGCGGCGCGGTCACGGCGGTGACGGCCAGCAGGACGAGGAGGCCCAGTGCCATGGCGCCCGTGCCGATCCCGCCGACGAGCTGCCCGAGCGCGGCACCGGAGGCCCTCAGGGTCCGTACAAGGAGATCCCTGAAGTCCTCGGTGTCCTCGTGGCTCACTGTCCGGGTCGTCATGCGGCCCTCCGCTCCTGTAGGCGAACGACCCTATGGCCCGCGCCACTTCGGCGTGAAGTACAGCCTGCTGTACTTCATCTCGGGCGGAAGGCGGGATCGGCCGAGGGGGGTCGTGGTCCATAGCGTCATGGACATCAGCCGGCATCAGCCGAACCGCTCACCCAGGGAGCCCCCCATGACGACCGCCACCGACCCCACCCGCCTCACGACCGGGGACCTCACCCGCGGCCTCCTCTGGCTGCTGCTGGTGATCAGCGCGGTCGCCAACATGGTCGCCTCCTTCGCCGGGGCCGGCGTCGGCATCCACCTGGCCTGCGGCGCGGTCACCGCCCTCACCGCGACCGTGATCGTCGTACGGCGTCTGCGGGGCCGTCGATGAGCACCGCGACGACCGCCCTGCGCGCCCCCGCCATCGCGCTGGCGAACCTCACCAAGACCTACCAGGGCGGGGTACGGGCCCTCGACGACGTGTCGCTGACCGTCGAACCCGGCACCTTCCTCGCCGTGATGGGGCCCTCGGGCTCCGGCAAGAGCACGCTGATGCACTGCGCGGCGGGCCTGGACTCGCCGACCTCGGGCAGCGTCCGGATCGACGGCCACGAGATCGCCGGGCTGAACGAGAACCGCCGCACCGAACTGCGGCGCGAGCGCGTCGGGTTCGTGTTCCAGGCGTACAACCTGATCCCCTCGCTCAGCATCGAGGACAACATCACGCTGCCGCTGCGGCTGGCGGGCCGCCGGCCGGACCAGGAGTGGGTGGCCTCGCTCGTGGAGCGGGTGGGGCTGGCCGGCCGGCTCGCGCACCGCCCCGCCGAACTCTCTGGCGGACAGCAGCAACGGGCCGCCGTCGTGCGGGCGTTGGCGGCGAAACCGGCCGTCGTGTTCGCGGACGAGCCGACCGGCGCGCTGGATCTGCGCAGCGCGCACGAGGTACTGGAGCTGCTGCGGAGCCTGGTGGACGAGCTCGGCCAGACGGTCGTCATGGTCACCCACGACCCGGCCGCCGCGGCCCGCGCGCACCGGGCCCTGGTGATGGCCGACGGCCGGGTGGTCGACGCCCTCGACCATCCGACCGCGCCCCAACTCGCCGACCGTCTCGTCGCGTTGGGAGACCGATAGACCATGTCCACGTCCACGTCCATGTCCACATCCATGTTCTCGATCGCTCTGCGCATGGCCGCCCACCGGCTCACCGCCCTGCTCGCCGTGGTGTGCGCGGTGCTCGGCGGGGCCGCCCTGATCACCGGCACCGGGGTGCTGGCCGAGTCCGGACTGCGCTCGACGCTGCCGCCCGGCCGGCTCGGCGGCGCGGACGTCGTCGTCGCGGCCGACCAGGAGTTCCACTCCCCCGGGAATCCGGCCCTCGCGCTCCCCGAGCGCGCCCGGGTCCCCGCCAAGCTCGTCGAGCGGATCTCCGGTCTCGCGGGCGTGACCGCGACCGTCGGCGACGTCGGCTTCCCCGCCGCGCTGGTCGACGCGCGCGGCCGGGTCGTGCCGACCGCCGACGACCCCACGTCCGCCGGTCACGGCTGGTCCTCGACACAGCTCCTCGCCCACCCCCGTGTCACGGGCCGGGCGCCGGCCGGAGACGGCGAGGTCGCCGTGCCCGCCACCACCGGCCTCAAGGCGGGCGACCGGGTACAGGTCGTCGCGGACGGCCGTCCCGCCGCGCGCTACCGCGTCACGGCGGTGGTCGACGCACCCGGCGCGGGCGTCTACGTCGCCGACGACACCGCCGTACGGCTCACCGGCAGCCGGGACACCGTCGACCTGATCGGCCTGACGACCAAACCCGGCACCGAGCGGTGGGTCGCCGACGCGGTCCGCAACCGGGTGGCGGGGACCGGGCTGAAGGTCGTCACCGGCGCCGACATCGGCGACACCGCGGCGCCCGGCGTGGGGTCGGCCCGCTCGCTCCTTGTCCTGCTCGCCGGTTCGCTCGGCGGGATCGTCCTGCTGATCACCGGGTTCGTCACGGCGGGCGCGCTCGGCGTGTCGATCGCCGGGCAGCGCCGGGACCTGGCGCTGATGCGGGCGGTCGGGGCGACCCCGAGGCAGATCCGCCGGCTGGCCGCCGCGCAGTCCTCGGCCGTGGCGGCCGTGGCCGTGGTGCCCGGGGTGGCGCTCGGCTATCTGCTGGCGGGGCAGTTCCGCGGCATGCTCGCCGACCGGGGTGTCCTGCCGCCCGAACTCCCCCTGACCGTCAGCCCGTTCCCCGCTCTCGCCACGCTGGTGCTGCTGGCGGCGGCCGTGCAGCTGTCGGCCCGGACCGCGGCCTGGCGCACCTCCCGGATGCCGGCCACCGAGGCGGTCGCCGAGTCCCGCAGCGAACCCCGCACGCCCTCGAAGGGCCGCACCCTGACCGGCGTGCTGCTGATCGCCGCCGCGTTCACCCTCTCCGTGACCCCTTTGCTGGCCCGGACCATGATCGGCGCCGCGGCCACCTCCATCGCCGGCATCGTCGCCGCGATCGGCCTGGCCCTGTGCGGCCCGGCCCTGGTCCGCTCCACGGGTGAGGCCGCCGTACGCCGCCTCGGGCGCCGGGCCTCGGCCCCGACCTGGCTGGCGCTGGCCAACGTACGGGCTTACGCGCTGCGGGTCGCCGGGGTCGTCAGCCCGCTGGCCATGGCGGTCGTGTTCGTGCTGACGTACACCCTCGCGCAGACCACCGTGCTCGCCGCGACCGCGCAGGACACCCGCACCGGCACCCTCGCCCAGTACCGGCTGAGCGCGCCGGCCCTCGGCGGACTGCCGGCCGACGCGCCGACCGCCGTACGGAAGGTGCCGGGCGTCCGCGCGGCGGCCCCCGTCGGTACGACCTCCGTCGTCTGGCCGTACGAGGAGTTCGGCGACCCCCAGGCCGAGTCCGCCTCCGCGCTGATCGCGGGCCCGGACGCGGCGGACGTCCTCGACCTGGGGGTGCGGGAGGGCGGCCTGAGCCGTCTCACCGGCGCCACGGTCGCCGTCAGCAGCGAGGTCTCGGGGTCCCGGGGCGCCGAACTCGGGCGCCGGATACCGCTGTTCCTCGGCGACGGCACGAAGGTCGAGGCGCGGGTCGTCGCCGTGTACGACCGCGGGCTCGGCTTCGGCCCGCTCGTCCTCTCCCGGGACCTGGCAGCCGGACACACCACCTCCGCCCTCGCCCAGAGCCTCCTCGTCCGGACCGACGGCGCGGCCGCCACCGAGAGCCGCCTTGCCGCGCTCACCGCGTCCCGCCCCGGCCTCGCCCTGGAGGACACCGCCACCGACTCCGGCACCGACCAGGACACCCCGCCCGAGGTGTGGATCAACCTGGCGACGATCGTCGTCCTGCTCGGCTACCTCCTCCTCAGCATCGCCAACAAGCTGGTGGCCGCCACCGCCCAGCGCCGCACCGAGATCGCCGCGCTGCGCCTGGTCGGCACGACCCCTCGCCAGATCCGCGCCATGATGCGCCGCGAGGCCGCGGTGATCGCCGCCGCCGCGCTCGTCTCCGGCCTGCTGCTGTCCGCCCTCCCCCTCGCCCTCCTCGGCCAGGGCTTCCTCGGCCACCCCTGGCCGACGGGCCCGGTCTGGCTGCTGCCCGCCATCGCGGCCACGGTCGTCCTCACCTCGTTCCTGACCGTCGAACTCCCCACCCGCCAGTCCCTGCGCACCCCGCCGGCGGACGCGCTCCGCGCGACGTGAGCCACCATGGCGGGTCGGCGGGTGCGGACGAGGGTGTGTGTTGCCTGCGGCCGGCAGCCGCAGTGGGGTTCTACTGCGAGGGACCGGTTGAGCTCTGCTTCCACCGGTCCCAGTGCAGGACCTGCTCGCGGGGGATCCTGCGGGCGGGCTTGAAGTCGGTGCCGATGGTGTGGGCCAGTGGGATCAACGCGGCCAGCATGACGTCCTCGTACGGCACGTCGAGAATCCCGGCCAGCTCCCGCTCCAGTGGCGCCTGGGCTGTGGTCCACACCGTTCCCAGGCCGCGTGCCCGTGCGGCCAGCATGAAGCTCCACACGGCCGGCAGGATCGATCCCCACGTCCCTGCCTGCTCGGCCACCGGGGCGTGGTCGGTGCGCCCCTCCACGGCGGGGATGACGAATGCGGCACCCGGTGGAAGAGGAAGGGGCCGGCGCGTCCGCGAGCCCCGGTTCACGTTTCCGGAACACCGATGAGTTCGGCGAACCCCGCCGGTCATAAGGGGGACGACACCGGAACAGGGCGGGGATCCGTGGTGCCGCTGTCAGTGCCCCGGGCTAATCTCCGCACAACCGGCACAACCGGCCCTCTGCCTCTTTCAGGAGGATTCCATGACTTCTCGACTCAACCCGTACCTCAGCTTCACCGGGGACGCCCGGCAGGCGCTCGAGTTCTACAGGGAGGTCTTCGGCGGCGAACTGTCGCTGAACACCTACGGCGACTTCGGCCAGGCGGACGCCCCCGGCTCGACCGGCGGCGAAAAGATCATGCACGGCATGCTGGAGACCCCGAGCGGCTTCACCCTGATGGCCGCCGACACCCCGCCCGGCATGGAGTCCACCGCCGGGACCAACTTCTCCGTAAGCCTGAGCGGCGACGACGACGCCGATCTGCGCGGCTACTGGGCGAAGCTGTCCGAGGGCGGCTCGGTCGGAGTGCCGCTGGACAAGCAGATGTGGGGCGATGTGTTCGGCATGTGTACCGACCGCTTCGGCATCCCGTGGATGGTCAACATCGTCCAGGCCCAGGGCTGAGCGACAGCGACAGCGGGGCGGGCCGGAGCGGGTGAAGAACCGCTCCGGCCCGCCCTCCGGCTGTCAGGCGTCGACCTCGTACTGGCCGACCTCGATGAAGTAGCGCAGCTCCTCCGGGGTGCCGTCGATGACGGCCTCCGCCGCCGCGCGCAGGGCGGCGCTGATGTCCGTCCTGGCGAGGATCTTCGCGACGGCGACGCGGTCGTCCTCGGCGCGGGCCAGCCGCAGGCCGGTGGCGAGGAAGTTCGCCCGGTCGGCAGCGGTGCCGTTGAGGGCCTTGTTCGCCCCCCTGATCACCGCCTTGCCACTGGCGGGGTCGGCGAGCAGGCGCGCGATCGCCACCCTGTTGTCCTCGTCCCGCGCGATGGCGAGGCCGGTGGACAGGAAGTACGCCCGGTCGGCAGCGGTGCCGTCGAGGGCCTTGTTCGCCTCCCTGATCACCGCCTTCCCGCTGGCGGGATCGGCGAGCAGGCGCGCGATCGCCACGGTGTTGTCCTCGTCCTGGGCTATCGCCCGGCCCGTCTTCAGGAAGGCCCGCAGGTCCTCGACCGTGCCGTCGAGGGCCTTGTTCGCCTCCCTGGTCACCCCCGCCCCGGTGGCCGGGTCGGCGAGGATGCGCAGGATCTCGATGCGCAGCTCTTCCTCGGTCATGGAGTCGTACGGTGAGTCGGACTCGGCGGCCGTCTCCGTCGTGGCCGGCGCCGTGACGGAGGCGGTGGCCGTGCCTGCGGCGAAGGCCGGCGTGGTGAGCAGCAGGGCCGGAGCCAGGGCGCCCGCGGCGAGTGCGAGTGCCGGACGGGTGAGTCTCATGTCGTGTTCCCCCATGTGTTGATTGATGTGCCGTCAGTGATCCTTCCGGGGATACCGGCCGTTGTCACGGGCGTTTCGGAGTTCCGGTCGATCAACGGCGGCTGAGGAATTCGCAAAGATCCCGAAAAGCCCACAGCTGCCCCGCGAAAGAGACATGACCCGTTCACATCTCGTCCACATCCAACGGGTTGAGGGGAAAGAAATCAGCCATTGACTCTCCCCGCGTGCCTCGATCACGGAGCCGCTTGGGGAGAAACGTTTCTTTGGGGGCGCAGTGACGTCCGTACCACGGCAGCTTCACACGGCCCGTGGGCTCGGTGACCGGATCTTCCGGTACCAGTTGACGGCCACGGGGGTCGTCGTTCTCGCCATCATGGCGGCCGTCGGACTGTTCCTGCTCCTGCGGGCCGGTCAGGCGCTGCGGGCGAAGGGGTTCGGGTTCCTCACCACCGCCCAGTGGCAGCCGGACGTCCACAACTTCGGCATCGCGGCCGTACTCACCGGCACCCTGCTGATCGCCGCCGTCGCGGTGACGATCTCCGTGCCGCTGGCCGTGGGGACCGCGCTGTTCATCTCCGACGTCGCCCCGCGCGGCCTGCGCCGTACGCTCGTCACCCTGGTCGACCTGATGGCGGCCGTGCCGTCCGTGGTCTACGGGCTGTGGGGCCTGTTCTTCCTCCAGCAGCACGTGATCGGCCTCTCCCGGTGGCTGTCCACCTGGTTCGGCTGGATCCCGCTGTTCACCGTCGACGGCACCCAGCCGGGCGAACCGCTCGCCTCCGAGAGCGTGTACACCGCGTCGGCGTTCGTCGCCGGGCTCGTCGTCGCGCTGATGGTCGCGCCGATCCAGTGCTCGGTGATGCGCGAGGTGTTCGCGCAGGCCCCGGCCGGCGAGCGGGAGGGCGCGTACGCGCTGGGCGCCACCCGCTGGGGGATGATCCGCGCGGTCGTCCTGCCGTACGGCAAGGGCGGCATCATCGGCGGCACGATGCTGGGGCTCGGCCGGGCGCTCGGCGAGACCATCGCGGTCTACCTGATCATCTCGCCGGTCTTCGCCATCCAGCCGCACATCCTGCAGACCGGCTCCAACTCGGTCTCCTCCCTCATCGCCCTGCACTACGGCGACGCGTCCACCTTCGGCATGTCGGCGCTGATGGCGGCGGGCCTGGCGCTGTTCCTGCTCACCCTGGCGGTCAACTTCACCGCCTCCTCCATCGTGGCCCGCTCCCGGTCCGGCGCACAGAGCGAGGCATGAGATGACCGTCGTGGAACACCTGCCGCCGACGGCTGGGCCCGTGGCCGAAACCGTGGCGGAAACCGCCCCCGTCACCCCGGAACTCCCCGACCGGCCGCGCCGCGTCGGCGGGCCGACCCGCTCCGGAGTGCTGTCGCTGTGCGGTGCCGCCGCGTCCGGGCTGTGCGTGGCGGTGCTGCTGTTCGGGCAGATCGCGCCGTTCTCCGGCGGGCTGGGCTTCGCCGTCACCTGGTACGCCGCCTTCCTCGCCGTCTACGCCGTGCTCACGAGCCTGGAGGAGGACGGGCAGGCGGTACGCGACCGGGTGATGACGGTGGTCCTGTGGACCGCGTCCGGGCTGCTGTTCCTCGCCCTCGCCCTGGTCGTCGGGTTCACCGCGTGGCGGGGCCGGGAGGCGTTGCCGCACGGCAACTTCTTCACCCAGGACATGCAGGCGGCCGGTCCGCTCGACCCGCTGAGCAACGGCGGTGTCGCCCACGCGATGCTCGGCACGCTGATCATGATCGCCATCGCGCTCGCCATCACCGTCCCGCTGGGGCTGACCTGCGCGGTCTATCTGAACCAGATCCCCGGCCGCTTCTCCCGCTTCGTCCGGACCATCGTCGAGGCGATGACCGCGCTGCCGTCGATCGTGGCGGGCCTCATGGTGTACGCCGTCTGGATCCTCGGCCTCGGCATGCAGAAGTCGGGGCTCGCGGCGGGGTTCGCGATCAGCGTGATGATGCTGCCGATCGTGATCCGCGCGGCGGACGTGGTCCTGCGCCTCGTCCCCGGCACGCTCACGGAAGCGGCGGAAGCGCTGGGCGCGCCCCGCTGGCGGACCGTCTGGCACGTCGTCCTGCCGACCGCCCGCTCCGGTCTCGCCACGGCGGTCATCCTCGGTACCGCGCGCGGTATCGGCGAGACGTCACCGGTTCTCCTCACGGCGGGCTTCACCGCCGCGCTCAACGCCGACCCGACGAACGGCCCGATGGTCTCGCTCCCCCTCGCGGTCTTCAACTTCGTCAAGTCCCCGGAGCCGACGATGATCGCGCGCGGCTTCGGTGCGGCGGCGGTGCTGATGGCGCTGGTCCTGGTCCTGTTCGTCATCGCACGGGTGGTCGGCGGCCGGGGCCCGGGCCACCAGACGAAACGCCAGGCGCGCAGAACGGCAAGAGCATCCCGCCGGGACATCCAGAGATACGCCGGGACGAACGCCCTCAGGGGCGCGGGGCCACATCCATTTGCGGCTCCGCCGCGGGGCGCGACCAGCCCCCACGCACCCGCACCCGACAACGGAGACCGTCACCAATGATCAACGCCCTGAGACGGCTGGGCATCCTGGCCGCGCTGATAGGCATCCTCAGCACAGCCACCCCCGCATCGGCCGACAGCTACACCCCCATCGCCGGCGCCGGCTCCACCTGGGCGGAGAATGCCGTGGACGAGTGGCGCCGGGCCGTGAACCAGTACGGCATGCGGATCAGCTACGCCGGTACCGGTTCCTCCGACGGCCGGCGCCAGTTCCTCTCCGGCACCGTCGACTTCGCCGTCTCCGACATCCCGTTCCAGACCAACCCGACCGACGGCAGCGCGGCGGAACGCCCTGGCTCGGGGTCGTACGCGTATATGCCGATCGTGGCCGGCGGCACGGTGTTCATGTACCACCTGACCGTCAACGGCAAGCGGGTCACCAACCTCCGCCTCTCCGGCGACGTCGTCACGAAGATCTTCACCGGGGTGATCAAGACCTGGGACGACCCGGTCATCAAGGCCGACAACCCCGGGCTCCAGCTCCCCCACCGCACCATCGTCCCCGTCGTCCGCTCCGACGGCTCGGGCTCGACCGCCCAGTTCACGATGTGGATGGCCAACCAGCACAAGCCGCTGTGGCAGGCGTACTGCGCCAAGGTCGGCCGATCGGGGGCGTGCGGACAGACCTCGTACTACCCCACCGTCTCCGGCATGATCGCCCAGTCCGGCGACCTGGGCGTGGCCGGTTACGTCGCCCAGAACTACGGCGAGGGCGCGATCGGTTACGTCAACTACTCGTACGCCCTCAACGCGCACTATCCGGTCGCCAAGGTCCTCAACCACGCCGGCTACTACACCGAGCCCACCCCGCAGAACGTCGCGGTCTCGCTCCTCAAGGCGAAGATCAACACGAACAAGAGCTCCGCGGACTACCTCACGCAGCAGCTCGACGGTGTCTACAACGACAGCGACCGCCGCAACTACCCGCTGTCCAGCTACTCGTACATGATCCTGCCGCTGAAGGTGCAGGGCACCTTCACCGAGGCCAAGGGCAAGACGCTCGGCGCGTTCTCGTACTACTTCATGTGCCAGGGCCAGCAACAGGCGCCCGATCTCGGCTACTCGCCCCTGCCGATCAACCTCGTGCAGGCGGGCTTCGACCAGATCCGCCGTATCCCGGGCGTGACGGCGCAGAACATCAACATCCGCAAGTGCAACAACCCCACCTTCACCTCCGACGGCCGCAACCGCCTCGCCGAGACCGCGCCTTACCCGAAGGCCTGCGACAAGAAGGGCGCCGCGCCCTGCACGAGCGGCAGCGGCGGCGCCAAGTCGACTACGACGAACGGCGGTTCGGGAGAAACGTCCGGCGGTACGACCAGCAGCGGTACGACAACGGCGGGTACCTCCGGGGGCTCCACAAGCGGCGGCACCAGCGCCCAGCCCTCCGTCGACCCCGACACCGGCCAGACCCTGAACCCGGGCGGCGGCACGGCGAGCGGTACCTCGGGCGGCACCACCGCCACCGCCGCCGACGGCACGGTCGCCCTCGCCCAGCCCGTCGCGGTCGCCGGACGCACCGGCTGGACCGGCACCCAGACCCTGATGCTCCTCGCCGCGTTCCTGGTGCTGGCGCTGATCATGCTGCCGTCGATCGTCTCCCGCCTCCTCGGCAACGGCGGCGGCAACCGCAACGACCGCCCGGCCGACGGGAGTTCGCGATGAAGAACCCCGTACGCCGCGTCCTCACCCGTCTCGTCGCCGGCGCCGCCGTCGGCGCCCTCGCCGGACTCGCCGTCGCCCAGACCGCCCCGCCCGCCACGGCCGCCACCTCGTCCTCCGCCGTCACCGTCGCCGGGCGCGGCGAGTTCAAGGACATGAGGTTCACGGTCGACCAGACCACGCACCTCACCAGCCAGGCGGTCACCGTCTCCTGGACCGGCGGCGCCCCGACCGCCTTCGCCGGCACGCAGTTCAACACCGACTTCGTGCAGATCATGCAGTGCTGGGGCGACGACGACGGCACGGTCCCCGCCAACCCGGGCCCGTCGCGCACCCAGTGCCAGTACGGCGCCTCCCCGACCACCGACCGGGGCAGCTGGCCCGGCAACGACTACGACGACACCCGCCGGGTCTTCTACAGCGCCGACCCCGCCAACTACGGCCAGGACAACCGCTACGGAGCCGCCAACCCCAACGCGCCGGGCGAGGTCCCCTTCAAGCCGGTCAGCGGTGACACCGTCACCAGCAACACCCAGAACAACCCCTACTTCAACCGCAACACCACCAACGAGGTCGACTTCGCCCGCACCGGCGCCGACGGCACCGGCCGGGAGTTCTTCGAGGTGCAGACCGCCAACGAGGCCCCGCACCTCGGCTGCGGCACCCCCGTGAAGACGAACGGCGTGACGAAGCCGCGCAGTTGCTGGCTGGTGATCGTCCCGCAGGGCCACCTCGACCTCGACGGCAAACCGTACGCCGACCGGAGCCAGGTCAACGCGGGCTCCCCGGTCTCCTCCACCAACTGGCAGAACCGCGTCGCGATCCCGCTCGGCTTCAACCCGGTCGGCACCAACTGCGCGCTGGGCTCCGCCGAACTCCCCACCACCGGCAGCGAGCTGGTCGCCGACGCGATGACCAGCTGGCAGTCCGCCATGTGCCCGACCGGCAAGGTCTACGGCTACACCGAGTACGGCGAGCCCGACACCCGCGCCCGTCTCACCCGCGACGGCGCCTCCGGCCTCGCCTTCACCACCCGCGCGCTGGGCGCCGACGAGGGCACCACAGCACCCTCGGGGACCACCTCGTACGCGCCGGTCGCGCTCTCCGCAACCGTCATCGGCTTCACGATCGAACGCAGACCGAGGGCCGGTGCCCCGGAGTCGACACAGAAACTCGCCGGCACCAAGGTCGAGTCGATCGACCTCACCCCGCGCCTGGTCGCCAAGCTGCTCACCGAGTCCTACCGCAACTCCCCGTGGGGCGCGGTGATCAGCGGCACCGCGGCCCAGCACTACGGCTGGGCGAGGAACAATCCGGCCGGGCTCGCCACGGACCCCGAGTTCATCGCGCTGAACCCGGAGTTCGCCGAACTCTCGGTCGCCGAGACCCCGGCCACCGACACCGACCTGCTCACCACTCTCGGCCACTCCGACTCGGCCCGCGCGCTGTGGCAGTGGATCCAGTCGGACAAGGACGCCCGGCAGTTCCTCGCCGGCGTCCCCGACGACGACGGGACGCGGGTCAACCCGTACTACTCCACCAACGCCGACCTGAACCCGACCGGCGCCGCCTTCGACCCGTCCCGCACGGACGACTACCCGAAGAGCGACCCCTGGTGCACGATCCCGCCGGGCAGCGGCGCCACCCAGAAGCAGTGCATGATCGACTTCCATCCGTACGTGGACGACATGCACTCCGGCGCGCTGCACACCCGCCGCGCGGACGGCCTGTGGAAATCGTCCTGGGACCCGCTGGCCACCCCGCCCGCGTACAAGAGCCCCGGCCCGCAGACCGTCGGCTCCCGCTTCCTCATCACCGTCACCGACGCCGCCTCCGCCACCCGGTACGGCCTGCAGACCGCCCGTCTGCGCAACGCGGCCGGAAAGTTCGTCGCGCCCACGGTCACCTCCCTGACCACGGCCGCCGCGAGCGCTGCCGGCAAGGGCGTCGCCGAGATCACCCCGACCGGGGCCACGGCGAAGGGCGCCTACCCGCTCGCCCAGCTGGTCTACGCGGCGGCCCGCCCCGCCGGCCTCGAGCCGGCCGCCCGCAAGGACTACGCGACCCTGCTGCGGTACGCGGCGGGCGCCGGCCAGGTCACCGGCGCCGACCCGGGCCGGCTTCCCGTCGGATACGCCCCCCTGCCGAAGACGCTGCGCGAGCGCGCCACCGCCGCCGCCAACGCCCTCTCCGACTACAAGGGCGGCACCACGAGCGGCGGCACCGGCAGCACCCCGGCCACGAGCGGCTCCGGCACGGGCGCCGGCACCGAGGCCACCCCGGCCGGTGGTACGACCGGCGGCGACACCGGCGCGGCGACCGGCACCCCCACCCGTGCCTCACCGGCCGCCTCACCGTCGTACGACGGCGGTGACGCCGTGCGCACCACCGCCCTGGGCACCACCCCCGCCGACCCCGCGAACGCCCTGCGCTACGCCGTCCCCGTGGGCGCCGTCCTCGGCGCGGCGGCCGCGGTGGGCGCGCCCTTCGCGGGCGGCGGCCGGCTGCGGCTCCCGCTGCGGGTGCCGCTGCCCGGCGGCCGGACGGTGACCCTCCTGCCCGCGCTTCCGGAACGCCTGCGGAAGCTGCTGCGGCCCTAGGCCGCCACACGCAGGGCGGCCCTCGCCCGCACCACGGACGGCAGCTCGGAGCGCCCCCTCGGACGGCGACTCCCGGGTCGCCCCACACCGGCGGCTCCCGGGCCGCCCCACAGACGGCCGCCCGCCCCGAAGGACAGTCGGGGCGGACGGCCCGCACCACCCTGCCAGATCCCTCTCCTCATCACCCTCTCGCACAGTCACGGAGACTCTCGATGCGCAGAACGCGCTCCACGGCGGCCCTGGTCGCCGCCGCAGTGGTGGCCGGCGGCATGGCTCTCGCGAGCCCCGCGTACGCCGACCCCACCCCCGCCGGGACCTTCCGCCAGCTGGTCGGCGTGGGCTCCGACACCACCCAGGACGTGCTCAACGCCCTGGCCGGCGACACCGTCAACGGCACCTCCTACGCCTCGACGGCCGTGAAGTCTGCGTCCGGCGCGGGCATCGCCTCGTACGACGCGATCGGCTCCGCCACCATCCAGACCCGCTCGGGCGGCCCGTCGTTCACCCGTCCGAACGGCTCGGGACCGGGCCGTACGGCGCTCAGCTCGTCGCTGACCGGTGACAAGGCCGTCGCGACCGACTCCGCCACCATCAAGGGCCAGGTCGACTTCGCCCGCTCCTCCGGCGGTCCGAGCACGTCCGGCAACGCCCTGACGTACATCCCGTTCGCGCGGGACGCGGTCGGCGTCGCGGTCCGCGGACCGGGCCTCGACACGCTGACGGTCGCGCAGCTGTTCGACATCTACAAGTCCGGCGGCGTGCGCACCCTGAACGGCCAGACCCTGCACCCGGTCCTGCCCCAGAGCGGCTCCGGCACCCGCAAGTTCTTCCTCAACGCGATCGGTCTGACCGAGGGCACCGTCGACACCACTCTGCCGACCGTCCAGGAGAACCAGGCCAACGCCGCCCTCACCGAGGACGGCGCGCTCGCGCCGTTCTCCGTGGGCAGCTGGATCGCGCAGAACAACGGCATCGCCCCCGACTACAGCTCCACCGCGGTCAGCGCCGGCGCGCACCTGGCGAGCCTCCAGCTGCCGGGCGACACCGGCGCGACCAGCCCGGTCACCACGGTCAACGGCAAGCTCACCCCGGTCGCCGGGTACTACGAGAACGCCACCTTCGGCCGTGACGTCTACAACGTCGTGCCGAGCCGGACGATCGACACGACCAGCGTCTTCTTCGACAAGGACATCTACGACGTCTTCGTCACCAGCGGCAGCCACGAGGCCGCCCTGGCCTCCGACAACGCCGAGAACGTCATCGCGAAGTTCGGCTTCCTGAACGAGTCCTACAACGGCTCGGTCAACCTGGCCAAGCACGCCAAGGTCGGCGGCCTGGAGAACGGGCTGACGAACGCCACGCCCGGCAAGCCCACCCTGAAGACCACGGCCGGCGACGCGAGCCTCAAGCTCAGCTGGACCCCGAACGCCCTCGCCCCCGTACTGCCGGTCACCGACTACCGCCTCACGCTGACCGACAAGGACGGCGCCGTCGTCGCCACGAAGGACCTGCCGACGACCACCACGTCGTACTCCTTCACGGGCCTGGCCACCGGCGCCTATACCGCCACGGTCACCGCGAACAACCTCAACGGCACCGGCACGGCCGCCACCTGGACCGGCACGGTCAAGTACAACAGCACCACCAAGGCGACCACCGCGACGACCCCGTACGGCAAGGCCCCCAAGGTCGCTGTCACCGTCACCGGCTCGCACTCGGTCGCCCCGAGCGGCAAGGTCACGGTCAAGGAGGGCGCCACCACCCTCGGCACCGGCACCCTCAGCTCGACCGGCAAGGTCACCGTCAGCCTGTCGAACCACCTCAAGGTGGCCACGCACAGCCTGACCGTCTCCTACGGCGGCAACACCAAGCTGAACGCGTCCTCGGCGAAGATCTCCCTGAAGGTCACCAAGGCCACGCCGTCGGTCGCCACCTCCGCGCCCACGTCCGTGAAGCACACCGTGCGCGCCAAGGTCACCGTCAAGGTCACCGCGACCGGCACCACCCCGGGCGGCACGGTCCGCGTCTACCAGGGCTCCAAGGTGATCGCCACCGGCACCCTGCGCGCCGGCAAGGTCGTCATCACCCTGCCGAAGCTCAGCAAGGGCCGCCACACCCTGCACGCCTACTACGCGGGCTCGACGACGGTGAACGGCAGGAACGGCGCCAACTTCGTCATCAAGTCCACCTGATCCACCTGATCCACCAGATCCACCAGATCCACCAGATCCACCTGATTCATCTCACCCAGTAAGGAGGCGGGCCGCAGTGACGGTCGCCGTACCCCTCACGCTCACCCGTGCCGGCGGGGTCACCGCCGTCACCGCGGTCCGTCACCTCGCCCGCGGCGGGCTGCTCGGCCTCGCCGCCCTGCTGCTCGGCGTCACCGCACAACTGCTGCTGGTCAGCGGCGTCCAGGAACACTCCGCGCAGCAGGCCGCGTACGACGAACTGCGCGGCCGACTCGCCCTGGGCACCGCCCCGGTGGCCCAGACCGACCAGGAGGGCCGGCTGCTCGCGCCGGGCACCCCGGTCGCGCTGATCACCGTCCCCGGACTGGGGATGAACCAGGTGGTCCTGGAGGGCACCGACTCCTCCGTCCTGACCGACGGCCCCGGCCACCGCCGGGACACCCCCATGCCCGGCCAGACCGGCACCAGCGTCCTGATGGGCCGCGCCGCCGCCTACGGCGCCCCCTTCGGCCGGCTCGCCTCCCTCGGCGCGGGCGACAGGTTCACCGTGACGACCGGCCAGGGCAAGTCGACGTACCAGGTCAGCGGCGTACGGCGGGCCGGAGACCCGGCGCCGGCGCCGCTCGCCGCCGGCAAGGGCCGGCTGGTCCTGGTCACCGCCACCGGCACCCGCTTCATGCCGTCCGGCCTGCTGCGGGTGGACGCCGACCTGGTCTCCGCGCCCTTCCAGACCCCGGCGGCGGTCATCCGCTCCGGCACGCTCCCGTCCGCCGAGGAACCCCTGGCCCGCCCCTCCGGGGTGCCCTGGCCGCTGGTGATGTGGCTCCAGGCGCTGCTCCTCGCGTCGGTGGCCGCCGTGTGGACCTGGCACCGGTGGGGCCGCCACCAGACGTGGATCGTCTTCGCCCCCGTCGTCGCGGTCCTCGGCCTCCAGGTCGCCACCCGCACCACCGAGCTCCTCCCGAATCTGCTGTGACCGAGGTGACCGAAATGACCGACCTGATCAAAGAAGCCGAAGCGACCGACGCGGCCGCCGGAGTCGACCCGCTGACCGACACGGTGGTCCTGCCCGCAGCGGCCCCCGGCGGCCCCTCCCCCGCCACCCTGGAGGCCCGTGCCGTCTCCGCCTGGTTCGGCAGCCACCAGGTGCTCAGCCAGGTGTCGCTGACGATGCCCGCGGGTGAGGTCACCGCCCTCATCGGCCCCTCCGGCTGCGGCAAGTCGACCTTCCTGCGCACCCTGAACCGGATGCACGAGCTGATCCCGGCCGCCCAGTTCGGCGGCGAGGTGCTCTTCGAGGGCGAGGACATCTACGACGCGTCGTGGCGCCTCACCGACGCCCGGCGCAGGATCGGCATGGTCTTCCAGAAGCCGAACCCGTTCCCCGCGATGTCGATCTACGACAACGTGGTCGCGGGCCTGCGGCTGACGGGCGCCCGGGCGGGCCGCCGCGAGAAGGACCTCCTCGTCGAGGAGTCGCTGACCCGGGCCGGCCTGTGGAAGGAGGTCAGGGACCGCCTCCGCCAGCCCGGCGGCGCGCTCTCCGGCGGCCAGCAGCAACGTCTGTGCATCGCACGGGCGTTGGCGGTCCGCCCCCGGGTGCTGCTGATGGACGAACCGTGCTCGGCCCTCGACCCGACGTCCACCCGCCGCGTCGAGGAGACCATCCAGGAGCTGGCCGGGCAGGTCACGGTCGTCATCGTCACCCACAACATGCAGCAGGCCGCCCGGGTCTCCCAGCAGTGCGCGTTCTTCCTGGCCGAACAGGGCACCCCCGGCGGCATCGTCGAGGCGGGCCCGACCGGCGACATCTTCGGCACCCCGAAGGACAGCCGCACGGCGGACTACGTGGCGGGCCGCTTCGGCTGATCGCGAATGCGGTGGCCGCGTCGGGCTCGTACGGTGAAGAGGCGAATCCGAACCCCCGAAGCAGCAAGGGAAGGCGGTCCAGCCATGGCCACTGCTTCTGACACACCCGTCCTCGACACCCTCGCCGCGATGACCGTCGACTCGATCGAGCGGTGCGGCCTGGACGACGAGACGCTGATCCTCACCAGGCTCGCCGCCCTCGTCGCGATGGACGCACCCCCGGTCTCCTACCTGGCCCACATGGATCCCGCGATCAAGGCGGGCATGACGGCGGAGCGCCTCCAGGACGTCCTGGTCGCCATCGCCCCCGTCGTGGGCACCGCCCGCGTCATGTCGGCGGCCGGCCACCTCGCCGAGGCCTTCGGCTTCGCCATCGCCCTGGCCGAGTCGGAGGCGGAGTCCATCGCCCGCGCAGAAACCAAGAGCCGATCCGGCTCCTGACTCCCGCCGTACGGACGAGGGCGCCCCTTCCGGCCCGGAACCCGCCCCGGCTCGCGTTCTGGGCCGGGGTTTTTCGCCGGACGCATGGCGGCGTGACTCGGTCGTGCACTCGATGCTCGAAACCGAAACCGAGTGGAGGCCCTGACGTCCGACGTCCGGCTCGCGTTACGGCCCCTCGGCCTCCAGTTCCCGCCGTGCTCTGTGGGCCTCGTCGGTGTCGGAGACGGTGGGGTACTGGGGGTCGAGGTGCCGTAAGGGTGTGGGCGAGTACGGCCGCGGTGCAGATGCGTGCGAACCACTTCCGGTCCGCCGGTACGACGTGAGCGCGCCCCGTGCGCGGCGTTCGACCAGGATCGGCACGAAGGCCCGCACCCTGGCCTCCCGGAACACCTCGCACGCCTCTTTCACCGCCGCCTCGACGACAGCGGCGTCGACGGAGTCGTAGGCAAGGACCAGGCGTCGCACCACGTCCTGGACGGCGTCGAGTTCGTTCCGCCCGTTCAGCCCGCGCATGGCCCTCGACCTCCCCGCCTAGGAAGCGGAGTACGTCCACCATTCTCCGGCCACCCGGGCATGATCGCCCCCGGGGAGGCGGCGGGAGGGGCTCAGGCCGGGGGTCGGGCGGTGGCCCGGGCCGCGGCGGCGAAGGCGGTGATCAGGGCGGGGTCCTTGATGCCGCGGCTGCGCTCGACCCCGCTGGAGACGTCGACGCCCCAGGGGCGGGCGGCGGCGACAGCGGCCCGTACGTTGTCCGGGGTGAGACCGCCGGCGAGCAGCCACTTCTCCCCGGGCCCGGGGACGGCCGCCGCCGCGCCGGACCAGTCCCAGGCGACCCCGGAACCGGGCACGGGGGCGTCGAGAAGCAGCAGGTCCTCGCCCAGCTCCCCGCAGCGCGGCGGTGCCGCCTCGCCGAACGCGGCGGCCCGGATCAGCGTCCAGCCGCCGGCGCCCAGGTCGTCGTAGTACTCACGCCCCTCCGAGCCGTGCAGCTGGACGGCCCGGATCCCCGCCTCGCCGGCCAGGGCCCGCACATCGGGCAGGGGTTCGTCGCGGAAGACGCCGACCGTCAGGACGTGCTCGGGCACGCGCCGGCACAGGCGCGCGGCCGTGGCGGCGTCGACCTGGCGCGGACTGGCCGAAAAGACGAACCCGACGGCGTCGGCCCCGGCCTCGACGGCCGTGTCGACGTCCCGCTCGGTCCGCAGCCCGCAGATCTTGATGAACAGGGAGGTAGTCGTGTCGTTCACGGTCCCAGCTTGCCGCATCCGCCCCGGCTCAGCGCCACGCTCCCGACAGCCGCCGGTTGACGACCGCGCTGAGGACGCGCACACCGTGCGTCGAGCCCGGGTCGATGCCGGTGAGCTCGCGGACCCGGCGCAGCCGGTAGTCGAGGGTGCGGGCGTGGACGTTGAGGGCCGCCGACGCGGCGCCGCGCTGCATGTCGTGCCGGTAGTACGCGTCGAGCGTGACGAAGAGGTCCGGCCCCGGATCCAGCCGCCGCGCCACCGTACGGAGCCAGTCGTCGGCGAACGGCGTCCCTGCGACGGCGAGTTCGACGAAGACGTCCGCCACGGTGTGTGCCCGCATCCGCGCGGACGCCGGCCGCAGCGGGGCCGCCCGGCTGATCCGCCGCGCCTGTTCGAGGGCGTCGCCGAGCCCGTCCGCCGGCCCGGAGGCGGTGCCGGCGGCGCAGGGCCGGCCGAGGGCCTCAGCGAAGTCCCGTACGGCGTCGGAGAGCCGGGACTCGTCGGGCTCCGCCTGCTGGAGCGGTCCCAGCGCGATCAGCTCCCCGTCCCCGCCCCCGCCCTCCGGGTCCCACAGGACCGGCATCTGATGGGTTTTCACCAGCGCCTCGAGTTCGCCCTCCAGGCCGGGGTCACCGGCCATGGACAGGCCCGGTACCCGGATCACCGTCACCGCGCAGCGCTCGGGCACCTCCATGCCGACGGCCGTGGCGAGTTCCGCCGCGAGGGGCTCGGCGTCCAGCAGCGAGCGGACCAGCAGGGCGGCCTGTTCGGCGTACGGCATCCGGCGGCGCAGCGCGGTGACGAACCCCCGGCTGTAGGCGACGATGCCGCGCTCTCCCTGCGGGGCGAACCAGGTCATGATCCGCATGAGTTCGTCGACGTCGCCGCCGCCGCGCTGCGCCACGGTCGCCTCGTTGATGTCCCGGAGCATGAGCTCGGTGTGCAGCCGCAGTACCCGCTGCCGTGAGTCCAGTGACATTCCCGCCGCGGCCCGTGTCTCGCCGATCGAGGCGATGTATGCGAGGTCGTCCGCGCTCAACGCGTCGTTGTCCGGGGAGAGATCGATGGTTCGGCGGCGCAGCCACACCGAGTACTCCATCGTCTCGTCCCGCGCCCGGCGGCTGCGGCCCAGGATCTCCAACTCCGGGATCTCCCGTGTGTACGCCTCGACCTCCCGGCGTGCGTTGGCCGCCGCCTGCCGGGACAGTTCCAAGAAGAGGCTCCCCATGCCCGCGATCATGGCATTCCGATTCGGCGACCGAAAGCCGAAATCAGGACGGCGCGTTATCACTCCGCATAAATGGCGGGCAGGTTTTTCTACGGCCCTTTTGTCATGATGCGCAAAATTCCCGGATCGAGGCGTTCTCCGCCCCCGTTTCCGTTGTGAGGGAACTGCGGACTGGGCTTAATAGGAGCCGCATACGACCGCTCATTCAGTTCGTTCAGCTCGTTCAGTTCGTTCAGTTCGTTCAGCTTGTTCAAACGGGAGGGAAACAGCGATGAAATCCTCTACCGGAAAGAGAATCGCGGCGGCGGGAGCGGCCCTGGTCACCAGTACCGCGCTGATGCTGGGCGTGCCGAGCAGCGGCTCGGCCGCCGCGGCCACTCCGAGCCTGCGCGCGTTCGGGATCACCGGCGACGGCACGTTAATGGCCATGTTCACCACCGACCGTCCGAACGTGCTCGACTGGGTCAGGGCCGTCACCGGTCTGGTCGGCGACACGAAGCTGGTCGGCATCGACGTCCGGCCCCAGGACGGCCTGATGTACGGCGTCGGCGAAAGGGGCGGCATCTACACGATCAAGACCCCGCCGGCCACCACGGACGTGGTCGTCACCAAGGTCTCCCAGCTCCAGGTCACCCTGTACGGCACGAACTTCGACGTCGACTTCAACCCGGCGGCCGACCGGCTGCGGGTGATCAGCGACCAGGGCCAGAACCTGCGGCACAACCTCAACGACCACACCACGGCCTCGGACGCCACCCTCACCACCCCGCCGGCCGGGACGGCCACGGGCGTCTCCGCCGCCGCGTACACGAACAACGACCTCGACCCGGCCACCGTGACCACCCTGGTCGACATCAACACGGCCACGGACCAGGTGGTCCTCCAGTCACCGGCGAACAACGGCACGCTGGCCCCGACCGGCGCGCTCGGCATCGACGCCGGCGCCAACGCGGGCATGGACATCTTCAGCTACCTGACCAACGGCAAGACGACGTCCGTCGCCGCCTTCGCTGCCCTCACCCCGTACGGCGCGAGTACCCCCTCCCTCTACAGCGTCAACATCATCACCGGCGAGGCGACCCCGATCGCCCAGTTCCCCCTGAACATCACGGACCTGGCCATCACCCTCTCCGGCACCTGATCCCGTCCACCGGGCCCGGCGGCGGGGAGCGAAGGGGGGGACGAACGGGGAAGCGACCCCCCTTTGCCGGGCCCGGTGGTACGGCTCGAACCACGCGCCCGACCGGTCAGTGGTACGCGAGTGTGGGGTACCAGTCGCCGCGCCCCTGCGGGGTGAGGTCGAGGATCTGCCAGACGGGCGCGTAGAGATCGATGCCGCGCTCGTCGATGTCCTCGGCCAGGCGCGGATGCACGGAGTAGCGGTGCCGGACCGCGCCGTCGCCGTCACGGGTGAAGACGGAGATGGTCGAGTCCTGCCATCCCTCGTCGTCCTCGCTGCCCAGGTCGTACTTGAACGTGCTGTCACCGCAGCTCAGCAGCCGCAGCCGGTGCCAGCCCCGGTCACGGGCGTGCCGGCGGAGGGCGGGCAGCCCGGCCGCCGCCGCGACGGCCAGGTCGGCGTTGCGGGTGACATGGTGGGCGACGCCGTTGAAGCCGTCGAGCCACAGGGTGCACATCGGACAGGGCTCGGTCTGGAGCTTGCCGAACATCAGGTGGTAGACGATCAGCGGCCGGTCCGGCGCGGAGAACAGCTCGCCGAGCCTGACCTCTTCGACCGGCGCGTCGCCCGCGTCGAGGTCGGCGGGGCCCTCGAGGAAGACGTAGTCGTCGAGGACCGGCCCCGGCGGCAGCGCCCGCCGCCGCGCCGCGACCTCCTCGCGGTGGCGCATCAGCTCGATCTCGGCCCTGCGCAGTTCCTCACGGGCGTCGAGGTACTCCGCCGTCTCCCCGGTCAGCCGGGTCTGCCGGATCTGCCGGATCTGCTGCCCTGCCATCGCAACCTCCTGGGGTGAGCGCTGGTGATCGCTTCCCCCCCCCTGCTTGCGGGCCACTTCCGAGTCTACGGCGGCGGCGCGGCGGACTCCCGGGCCTGGGCGCCGAGGGCGCGCAGCACGAAGGGCAGCAGCCGGTCGGCCATGGCCATGGCGGCTTCCGGCGGCACCCGGTCCGGGTCCCGCGGAGTGATCAGGAAATGGCTGAGGACGGGCCCGACGACGAGATCGCCGAGCACGGCGAGCGCGCCGGGTACGCCGGGGTCGTCGTCCACCGGCGGGATCTCCCCCCGGGCGACCGCGCGGGCCACCGCCTCCTCCACCCTCCGGTGGACAGGTGCGAGGAAGGTGCTCCCGAGGGCCTCGGCGAGGGCGTCGTTGTGCGCGGCCTCGCCGACGAGGGCCCGCATCAGCCGCCCGCTCTCACCGGTCAGGCTCGCGGCCTTGTCCCGCAGCAGGGTCCGTAGATCACCCTCCAGGCTGCCGGTGTCGGGCTGCTGCACCAGTTCCTCGGCACGGGTCGCGGCCGCCGCGATCACCAGCTCCTCCTTGGAGGACCAGCGGCGGTAGAGCGTGGCGGTGGAGACGCCGGCCCGGGCCGCCACCGCACCGGTGGTCAGCCCGCCGTAACCGCTCTCCGCCAGCACGGCGAGGGTGGCCTCCAGCAGCGCCCGGTCCCGCCCGACGTCCCGGGGCCGCCCCCGGCGCCGCTCCGGCACGTCAGGCATCGGTGCGTTCGGTGCGTTCGGTGAGCGGGTGGCGGCCATGCCCCCGAGCATACCCAATACGAAACGAAAGGCTTCCGTTTCGCATATGGTCCGGTCATGCCGACCCAGCACACAGCCGTCGAGGCCCCGGAAGCGACGCTCTCCCGCCTCCGCGCCACCTTCACGACGGGCCGCACCCGCCCCACCGCCTGGCGCAAGGCCCAGCTCCGCGCCCTGCGCGCCCTCCTGACGGAGAAGCACGAACTCTTCGCCGACGCCCTGCGGACGGACCTCGGCAAGAGCGCCACCGAGACCCACACCACCGAGACCGGCTTCCTCGTCAACGAGATCGACCACACCCTGCGCCACCTCGACCGCTGGCTGAGCCCCCGCCGTATCCCCGTCCCGCTGGCCCTCGCCCCGGCCCGCGCCCGGACGGTACGGGAACCCCTGGGCACCGTCCTGGTCATCGCCCCCTGGAACTACCCGCTCCAGCTGTCCCTGGCACCCCTGGTCGGCGCGCTGGCCGCCGGCAACTGCGCGGTGGTCAAGCCCAGCGAACTGGCCCCCGCGACCTCGGCCGCACTGGCCCACTGGCTCCCGCGAGCCCTGGACCCGGAAGCGGTGGCGGTCGTGGAGGGCGGGGTACCGGAGACGACAGCGCTCCTCGACCTCCCCTTCGACCACATCTTCTACACCGGCAACGGCACGGTCGGCCGCATCGTGATGACCGCCGCGGCCCGCCACCTCACCCCGGTCACCCTGGAACTCGGCGGCAAGTCCCCGGCGGTCGTCGAACCCGGGACGGACCTCGCGACGGCCGCCCGCCGCATCGCCTGGGGCAAGTACATGAACGCCGGCCAGACCTGCGTGGCCCCCGACTACCTCCTGGCGATAGGCGAGACCGCCACGGAGATCGAGCCGCACCTCACCACGGCCATCCACGAGATGTACGGCCCCTCCCCGGCCGCGAGCCCCGACTACGGCCGCATCGTCAACGACCGCCACCTCGACCGGCTGCTGGCCCTGCTGCCCGACGCCGGCCGCGTGGTCACCGGCGGCGAACACGACCGTACGACCCGCTACCTGGCCCCCACGGTCCTGGCCGACGTACCCGTGGACACCCCCCTGATGCGCGACGAGATCTTCGGCCCGATCCTCCCGATCGTCCCCGTCCCGTCCCTCGACGCGGCGATCACCTTCATCACCGGCCGCCCCAAACCCCTGGCCCTCTACGCCTTCACCGCCTCCCGCCGCACCAAGCAGCGCCTGACGGCGGAAACCTCCTCCGGCGCCCTCTCCTTCGGTGTCCCCAACGCCCATCTCACCGTCCCCGGACTGCCGTTCGGCGGCGTCGGCGCGAGCGGCCTCGGCCGCTACCACGGCCCCCACTCCCTCGACGCCTTCAGCCACACCAAGGCGGTCCTCGACAAACCCCTCCTCCTGGACACCCTCCGCCTGGCCTACCCACCCTTCACCACCCGCAAGGACCGCCTGCTGCGCCGGATCCTGTAAGCCTGCCGAACAGCTGTGCGGCGGGCAGGAAACGCCGGTCCTTCGCCACCGGTGCCAAGGCGGCGCTGTCATCGCAGGTGGTGGCCGGGGTGATCTGCTTCGGCGGCAACGGGGGCAGGGTGTACGCGGTGCCGGCGGACCACGGTGGATGAGGACGGCTCCTCGTTGTCCGCGGTGCGGTGGGCGCGTTCGATGTGCTGTCCCCAGTACGTTCCGGCGACCATGAGCGTCGCTCCCAGGCCGGCGAGGACGGTGAACTTCTCGCCGCCGAGGCCGA
Organism: Streptomyces vulcanius; assembly: GCF_042653945.1. Taxonomy (NCBI): domain Bacteria; kingdom Bacillati; phylum Actinomycetota; class Actinomycetes; order Kitasatosporales; family Streptomycetaceae; genus Streptomyces; species Streptomyces vulcanius. Next base: position 60,042 of record NZ_JBHSFK010000048.1, read on the forward strand.
TACCGGCCGCGACCGCCCAGACCGGTTCGGTGCCCAGCAGCAGACTGGCCCGGCTGGCGGAACTGCGCTGCACCGCCCAGGTCTGGGCGAGGAAGGCGAACACGCTGCAGAACAGGGCGAGGTAGAGGAGCTGCCCCCAGGCGGGAGGACCGAGATGGGTCAGCGTCGGCAGACCGCTCGCGGCCGGTACGGCGAACAGCGCCGAGCCGACGACCATCTGCACGGCCGTGAGCTGCAACGGCCGTACGGCGCGGCCCTTCGTGAGCCGCCCCACGAGGACGACGTGCACCGCGCGCACCACCGCGGCGGCGAGCATCAGCAGGTCGCCGGTGCCCGGGGCGTGGAAGCCGTTGCCGCCCATGAGCAGGGCGACGGCCAGCAGGCACACGCCCGTCGCGGCGTAGAAGCGCGCGGGCAGCCGGCCGGAGTCCGGACCCACCATGCGGTCCAGCAGAGGCGTGAGCACGATGGTGAGGCTGATGATCAGCCCCGCGTTGGCCGCGCTGGTCTTCGCGACGCCGTACGTCTCCAGCACCAGGACGGCGGCCTGGGTGACCCCCAGCAGTGCCCCGGCCCGGAGCTCGTCCCGGGTGCAGCGCCCCCGGAGGGCGACGAGGACGAGACAGGCGAGCGCGGAGAGCGCGTAGCGCGCGAACAGCACCACCAGGACGGGCAGGGCCTGGGTGGCCGTCTTCGCCGCCAGATAGCTGGAACCCCAGACGACGGCAACGAGGAGAAGCACTGCGTCAGTGCGGCGAACGCCGAGGACATCGATCACACCGCCTACGGTGCACCGCCGCCAATCTGAAGCCAAGGACCAGCTTCTTCATCGACCCTTAAGCATCACTGCACGGTATCCCTACACTGGGAGGGTGAACGAACGGCAGTTGCAGATCCTGCGGGAGCTCGGTGAGCTGGGCAGTGTCACCGCGACGGCCGAGGCGCTGCTGATGACCCCCTCCGCGGTCTCCCAGCAGCTACGGCTGCTGCAACGCTCGATCCCCGTCCCCCTGACCGAACGCGACGGGCGGCGGCTGGTACTGACCGATGCCGGACAGGCCCTGGCCGAAGCGGCGATCGAGGTGGAGACGGCGCTGGCCAGGGCGCGGCACACCATCGACGAGTTCGTCGACCGGCCGGACGCGGAGGTGTCGGTGGCGGCCTTCCACAGCGCCGCGTCGACGTTCTTCCCCCTGCTCCTCGGCGGGACCGAGCCCGGGCACCCGCGGTTCTCGTTCGCCGACGAGGACGTCACCCAGGACCACTTCCCGCGGCTGACCCGGGAGTACGACCTCGTCCTCGCCCACCGGCTCGACCAGGCGCCGCCGTGGCCGTCCTCGGTCACCGCCGTCACCCTGCTGCGTGAGCCGCTCGACATCGCCCTGCCGGCCGGCCACCCCCTGGCCGCCAAGCGGCGCCTCACCCCGCGGGACGTCGCGGACCATCCCTGGATCACCGTTCACGACGGCTTCCCGCTGCTGGCCGTCATCGACGCGATCTCAGCCGCCGCGAACCGGCGGCTCGACCTCGTCCACCGGGTCAACGACTTCGCGGTGGCCGCCGAAGTCGTCGCCGCCGGCGGGGGTCTGGCCCTGATGCCCCGGTGGACCACCCGTCCGCACCCCGCGCTGGTCCTCCGGCCGCTCAGCGGCGTGCACACCCGACGCCACATCGACGTGCTCCACCGCCCCGAACGCACCGCCCGACGGGCCGTACGCACCGCACTCACCGCACTGCACCGCGCGGCGGCGGAGATCCAGACCCGCACCGGCACACCCCGCTAACATCCCCCCATGGCATTACGTCGGAGGCATGACAAGACCAGGTTCGGCAGCCTCGACACGCTTCCCCGGGATCCGCGAGCCGACGAGTATCCGATGCCCGTCGTGCCGTACGGCTGGTACGGGGTGCTGCGGAGCGGTGAACTGCGCGCGGGGAAGGTCGTCAGCCTGCACTACTTCGGCAGGGCGCTCATCGCCTTCCGCGGGGCCGACGGACGGGCGGCCGTGCGCGACGCGCACTGTCCGCACTACGGCGCGCATCTCGGCGCCGGCGGCAAGGTCGTGGACGGGACGGTGCAGTGCCCCTTCCACGGCTGGCGGTTCGGGCCGGACGGCCGGTGCGTCGAGGCGCCGTTCGCGGTACGCACACCCAAGGTGGCGCTCGGCGGCTTCCCGGTGCGGGAGCACAGTGGGCTCGTGTTCGTGTACGTGGGTCCCGGGGAGCCCGAGTGGGAGGTGCCCGAGATCCCGGAGACCACGTCCCGGGACTTCTCCTCGCCCGTCGACGACACCTGCCGCGCCCGGATCCACATCCAGGAGATGCGCGAGAACATCGTCGACGAGTCGCATTTCCACTTCATCCACGGCCAGAGCGAACCCCCCGTGCAGGAGTGGCGGGCCGACGGGCCGTTCGCCGAGGCGCGCGGGCGGATCCGGCGGCGCGTGTTCGGGTGGGACATCGACAACACCTTCGACGCGTTCATGTACGGGCCGGGGGTGATGGTGGTGCGGACCCACGGCCCGGCCCTCTCCGTGACCGCCGTCGCGCTCTCGACCCCCGTCGACGACACCACCGGCGAACTGCGGATGCTGTACTACCTCCGGCATCCGGGCCGCGCCGGCCGCCCCGTCCGCTTCCTGACGCCCGCGCTCAAGCTCGTCTTCCGCGCGGAGGCGCTGGGCGAGGTGCGCGAGGAGGTACGGATCTGGGACCACAAGGTGCATCAGCCGCGCCCGGTCCTGCTCCCCCACGAACAGGGGATCCGGCAACTCCGGCGCTGGTACGCCCAGTTCTATCCGGCCGACGACGCTGTGACTCCCTCTGCGGCATCCGGACCACCGCCACCGTCGTACGGTGCGGCGGAGCCCCGTCCTCCTCGTCGTCCCGCAGGATCAGCGCCGACTGGCGCTCCCTGAGTTCATGAAGACGGCGAATCCCATGGCGCCGGTCTCCTCGACGGCAGTGGTGTTCCCAGGCTCTTGGCCAGCTCTCCTCGGGTGGTGACGCCGAGTTTGGCGTAGGCGCGGTGCAGGTGGTTGTCGACCGTGCGCACGGAGAGGGTGAGAGCCCGGGCGATGTCGTTGCTGGCGTTGCCGACCGCCGCGAGCAGGGCGATCTCCCGTTCGCGGACGGTGAGCGGAGCCGTCGCCCGGGCGGTGGCCAGCAGTGGTGTACGGGCGCCTTCGCAGCGGGCCACCGCCGTGGCGGCCCGCCGGCCGGCGGCCGAGGCGCGGCGCGGCTCGCCCGCCCGGTGCCAGGCGACCGACGCGGCCACCGCCGCCTCGGCCGTGAGCAGATCGGCGCCGACGGCCTCGCAGGCGTCGGCGGCCCCCAGGAGCCGGCCGGGGTCGTCGGCGGTGAGCGCCTCCGCCAGCCGGGCCCGGGCGGGGGCGAGTTCGCCGTCGCAGCTCCGGGCGAGTTCGGTCAGCCGGTCCGTGACCTCCTTGGCGCCGCCGAGCCGGGCGACGTCGGTCAGCAGCAGCGCCTCGCCGGTGCGATGACCGGTGGCACGGGCGGTGCGGGCGGCGGCGGTGAGGACGGACCGGGCCCGGCCCAGATGCCCGCGGGCGGCCAGCAGCCAGGCCTCGCCCAGGCGTTCCTCGCCGGCGGACAGCAGGCCCGGCGCCAGCAGGGGCAGCGTGCGGTGCTCGGCCAGCGCCGTCTCGGCCGCGTCCAGGTCGCCGAGTACGGCCGCACAGGCGGCGAGTCCGGCGAGTACCGGGCGCAGGGCCATGGCGTGGTCGAAGGTACGGGCCAGCGCGGCGGCCTCGGCCCACCAGCGGCGGGCGGTCGCCGGACGCCCGGCCAGCCACTCCGTACGGCCGAGCAGCACCGCCATCCAGACCCGCACCACGGAATCGGCGGCGACCAGTTCCGCGAAGGCCCGCTCGCCCACCCGGCGCGCCTCGGCCGGGCACCCCGCCTCGGTGAGCGCGAGGACGAGCGGAATGCGCTGGAAGGCGGGATGGGAGGCCAGGGCGAGTTCGTCGACCTGCCGGTGGGCGGCGTGAGCGCGCTCCGCCCAGATCGTGGCCTCGCGGCTACGGCCCACCAGGGCCAGCCCGGCGGGCTTCATCCAGGCCCCGCGCAGCCAGGCGTCGACGTCGGAGGCGTCCCGGACGTCCGTCTCCAGGTCCTCCAACAGGGCGAGCCCCGCGGCGGGTTGGCCCGCGGCGATCCGCATGAAACCCTCGTTGATCTTGAGCTTGCGGCGGTCGGCCGGATGCGTGATGTGGGAGAGGGCCGCGTCGTTGACCGCGAGCGCCTCGGCGACGGGGGCGTTGCTCCACAGCAGGTTCGTCGTACGGACCAGGGCGACCGCGAGTTTCTCCCGCTCACCGCGGGCCAGCGCGTCGGCCCGGGCGAGCACCGCCTCGGCCTCGGTCCAGCGGCCCATCTCGAAGAAGGCGTCGCCGAGCATCGAGCGGGTGGCGATGGTGTGGTGGTCGTCGGGTACGGCCTCCAGGAGTGCGACGGCCTGGGCGTAGTCGTGGGCGTGACGGGCCAGCACCGCGGCCTGGACGAGCAGGGCGGGGTCGGCCGTGCCGGTGGCGCCCAGCCGCCAGGTCGCGATGCGCAGCAGATCGCCCCGCCGACGGGCGCCGCGGGCCTCGGTGCGGGCCGCCTGGTCCAGTAACAGGGCCCGGCGGCGCAGCACCGGCAGCCCGGCGCGCAGCACCTCGCCGTACAGGGGGTGGGCCAGGGACACGGTGGTGCGCCGCCGGTCCTGCGTCACCCGGATCAGCCCGGCCTGTTCCAGACCGGCCACCACGCGCGACGGCGCGAGCGCCTCGGCGTCGGCCAGCGGCAACGGCTCGCACAGCGCGAGCAGCTCCAGGACGGGACGCCCCGCGGAGTCGGCCCCCGCCAGCCGCGCCCCGATCACCTCGGCAAGCCGCACGGTACCCGCCAGCCGATAACCACCCCCTTCGACCGACCACGCGTCGCCCGCGGTCCCGGAACCGGACGCATAAGCCCGCCGTGCCTCGCCGGCCAACCGAGGGCCAGGCACTTCAGCCCCCTGCGCCCCGCCGACCGAACGGAAGCCGGGCGCTTCAGCCCCCTGCGCCCCGCCGACCGAACGGAAGCCGGGCGCTTCAGCCCCCTGCGCCTCGCCGGCCGAACGGGAACCGGGCTCTTCACCCCGCCGGACCTCGCCCGCCGAACGGGAACCGGGCGCCCCGCCGGCCGAACGGGAACCGAGTGCATCAGCCCCCCGCACCCCGCCCGCCGAACAGGAGTCGCGCGCTTCACCCCGCCGGGCCTCGCCCGCCGAACGGAAGCCGGGCGCTTCAATCCCCCGCACCCCGCCCGCCGAACGGGAACCGAGCGCATCAACCCCCCGCACCCCGCCCGCCAGCCCGGAACCGACCGCATCAGCCCCCCACACCCCGCCCGCGTCGGCCGACCGGGGCCCGCCCGGCAGGCGGCCCTCGCGCAGGTGCCAGATCTCCCCGTCCTCCGCGAGATCCCCGGTGGTCAGGGCGCCGAGGACCAGTTCGCGCAGGTACAGCACATTGCCGCCGCTCGCGGCCGACAACTCGTGCACGGTGTCCCGGGCGACCGGTCTGCCGAGCGCGGCCTGCAGCAGCTCCGCGATCTGCTCCGGGCCCAGTTCGGTCAGGTCGACCCGGTACACCGTGTCGCCGCCCGCGAGCGCCGCGACGGCGTCACCGTACGGCTCCCCGGTACGGACCGTGCCGATCAGCCGGACGGCCCCGGTGTCCATCAGCTGCCGGAGCAGCACCGCCGAGGCGGAGTCCAGCAGATGCACGTCGTCGACCAGCAGCACGCGCCGGCGCCGCCCGGGCCCCGCGGCGAGTTCCCTGGCGACCGCGGCGAAGCCGGCCACCGGGTCGGACAGGTCCACCCCGGCGGGCAGCAGGTGCGCGATGGCACCCAGCGGCACCGCGCGGGCCACGGCGGTCGCCGTGGCCCGCCCCACCTTGAACCCGTCCGCCGCGGCCCGCTCCACGCACTCCTCGGCCAGCCGGGACTTGCCCACGCCCGCCGCTCCGGCCACGAAGAACCCCCGGCACTCCGGGTCCGTCAACGCCGCGCGGAACGCGTCCAGTTCCGGCTCACGTCCCACCAGCGGCCAACGGCCGCCCACCCACTCCCGTACCCGCACCACGGCTCCCCCCGAAGGACATGACACGCAAAAAGCCCGTCATGTCACCGTAGGGAGAAGGGATGGAGCAGACCAACCGGCGCGCTCGCCGGCACCCGGCGGAAAGAGGAAATACCAAGGCGGCCAAGGGAGTTGATCACGTCATGACTCAAGGCCCCGCGCCCCGCGCACTGTCCGGCGACGCCCTTTCCGAACTGCTCGGCAGCCAACGGTTCGGCACGCTCGCCACCGTCCGGAGCACCGGCCACCCCCATCTGACCACCATGGTCTACAGGTGGGACGCCGACGCCCGCATCGCGCGGTTCTCGACGACGGCCGACCGCGTCAAGCTCCGGCACCTGAGCCGCGACCCGCATGCCGCGCTGCATGTGCGGGGCGACGACGTGTGGTCGTTCGCCGTCGCCGAGGGAGAGGCGGAGGTCTCCGAGGTCACGACGGTCCCCGGTGACGCGGTCGGACGGGAGCTGCTGGGGATGATCCCGGCGGACGCGAGGCCGGCGGACGAGGAGCCGTTCCTGGCCCAACAGGTCGCCGAACGCCGGGTGGTCGTCCGGCTGAAGGTGGACCGGCTGTACGGAACGGCGCTCGACATCGACGGCTGACCGGCCGGGAGTCCACGGCACAGGACCCTCAGCCGGAGTCCCGCATCGGGTCGGCGTCGGCGTACCGCACCAGTTCGAGGAAGCGGGCGTCACCGACCACCGCCAGCAGCTCCTCGCCGCTGACCGGGGCGGAGACCGTGGCGTCCGTGTCCGGGTCGACGGTCAGGGAGACATTGCTGTCCCCGTAGGAGAAGAACGCCGCGGTGGCCGTGGTCTCCGCCGAGTCGGCGACGACACGGAACGCCGTCGCCTCGATACCGCCGGGCAGCGTGGCCCGCTCACAGCCTCCGACCGCGAGACCGACGGCCCCGGCCGAGCAGGGCGTCGAAGCGGACCCGTCTCCGGACGGCCGTACGGAGAAGATGATCGGGAACACCCTCCCGGCCTCGGTCTCCCCCTGATAGCGGCGCACCGTGCTGTCGACCGGCCGGATCAGACCCACCGCGTCCGGCAGCAGTTCGTCCAGAAGGACGGCCGCCCGCTGCTGGAACTCCTCCTGCCGTTTCCGCTCGGCGGGCGGCAGGTCGGCCATGGTCCGTTGGGTGTCGTCCGTGGGTTCGACGTGGACCGGCGTCCGGAACGCCCGGACCCCGGCCGGGTCGGGCGACTCGCTCGGGGTGGGGCTGCCGCTCGCGGCGGGACCGACCGTCGTACCGCCGTCGGTCCCGCCCGGCAGCGTCACGGCGCCGAGCACCACCGCCCCGGCCACACAGACGGCTCCGGCGGCGACCGCGAGACGGGTCCGCGCCCTGCGGCGCCGGCCCTGGGTGACCGCGGGGGGCACCAGGTCGTGCAGCGGCGGCAGTTCCGCCACCGTGCGTTCCATCGCGTCCCGGACCAGCAGGGCGTTCCGGCGGTCGGCTTCGGGCATGTTCTCTCCCATGGCGGTTCCTCAGCTCCCTGCGGTGTAGATATGGGCATCGCCCAGTTGGGCGCGCAGCTTCGCCAGAGAGCGTGAGCACTGGCTCTTGACCGTGGACTCGCTGCACTTCAGCAGTTCGGCGACCGACTCGACGCTCTGGTCCTCCCAGTACCGCAGCACGACCATGGCGCGGGCCCTGGGCGGGAGCCCGGCCAGGGCCGCGAGCAGGGTCACCCGTAGGTCGGCGTGCTCGGACGCGGGCCGGGGGTCGGGGCGCGAGTGCGCCAGCAGATCGCGCAGCCGGCGCCGCCGTTCGGCCAGGTAGGTGCGGGTGAGCACGGTCCTGGCGTAGGCGTCGACGTGGTCGGCGGCGCTCGCCCGCCGCCAGTGCTGGAACAGCTTGGCGAGCGTGGTCTGGGTCAGGTCCCGGGCCGCGTCCGGGTCCCCGCACAGCAGGTACGCGGTCCGGTACAGCCGTCTCTGGCTCACGCGGGCGAAGGCCTCGAAGCTCTCGGGTCTCCGGGAGCCCGCCGGCTCTTCGGAGCCCCGGCCGTTCTCCGGCATCTGCTCTCCTCTCCGGGCCCTGCCATGAGGCCCTGTCCTGTCACCCCTCTCCTGAGCGCTGCCGCCCGCCAAAGGTTGAAACCGAATTCTCCGGAACGTACGGGTGCGGAGAAGGCCCCGGCCTCCCCCGCACCCGCCGCTCCCTGCTACAAGGTCACCCGGCTGCCGCCCAGCGTCACCACCAGCTGCCCGCCGGAGGCGAAGGACCAGCCGAGCGCGCCGCCGTAGGAGGAGGCGCAGCGGGAGCCGTTGGTCCCGGTCCAGAACTGGTTGGTGGTGTCGGCGTCACCGACGGTCTTGTCGTTGGAGCCGCTGACGTTGAAGCGGCAGGAGGTGTTGGTGCGGAACACCGAGGTCCCCGCGTCCCAGGAGTAGTTGCGGGTGGCGTTGTCGATGCTCAGGTTGTTCGAGACGGCCATGGAGCCCGGGTTGCTGTTGTACGTGAACCCGTGCTTGCCGTTGCGGTAGGCGATACTGCGCCGCACCACATGGTTGACCGCGATGTCGTCGCCGCCCAGCTTGTAGCCGTTGCGGTCGCCGTTGGAGTTCACGGTGCCGTCGGAGAGCGTGCCGTTGCCGTACGCCAGGGAGTCCTCGATGGTCACCGGGCCGATGGCCCCCGTGTCCGTCTTGGTGTACAGGTCCCAGCCGTCGTCGATGTTGTTGTGCGAGACGGAGTAACGGAAGACGTTCCCGGTCCCGGTGGTGAGTTTCGCGGCGAAGCCGTCGGCGTCCTCGCCGTCGGAGTCGGCGTTGTCGTGCGACTCGGCGGAGAGGATCAGGTTGTCGGAGGGCCACTGCGCGGCGGGCGTGCTGGAGGAGATCCGGCCGAGCTGGAGCCCGGTGTCGCGGTTGTAGCGGGTCACCGTGCGCTCGATGACGTTGTGGCTGCCGCCGACGTAGATGCCGTTGTCACCGGCGCGTTCGACGACGATGCCCTGGACGTGCCAGTACGAGCCGTAAAGCTGGAGCCCCCGGTTCGACGAACTCTCGCTCTGCGCCGAGAAGTTGAGGACCGGGGTCTCGCCGGGGTAGGCGGACAGGGTGGTCGGGGCGGCCGAGGTCCCGTTGCTGGTCTGCGGGACGGTGACCGTCGAGGAGTAGCTGTACGTGCCTCCGCGCAGATAGATCGTGCCGCCGGCGGTGACCCGGCTGATCGCCGAGGTGAGCGTGGTCGGGGCGGACTGTGTACCGGCGGCGCCGTCGGTGCCGCTCGGGGAGACGTAGATCGCGCCGCTCGCGGGGGGTGTGGTGCTGTCGGTGGTCGTCGCGTCGACGTAGTCGACGTTGGGCAGCCCGTCCGCGGTGGTGGGGTTGAGGCGGATGGTGTTGCTGCCGGCGTTCAGCGTCACGGTGAGCGTCTTGGTGACCCAGGTCGACCAGGCGCCGGTGGCCTCGAAGGACGGAGTCTGCACGGTCGTGCCGTTGACGACGAGCGAGGCCGGGCGGGCGGTGGTGGCGCCGTTGGCGAAGCGGACGTTCAGGGTCGCGGTGCCGGCGGTGGCCGCGTTCACGGTGAACTGGGCGTATCCGCTGGTCGCGTTGGTGCCGTTGCAGAATCCGCTGCCGGAGTAGCCGGTCCAGTCGGAGTCGATGGTGCCGGTGCAGACCGCCGGGGAGGTCTCGGCCTCGTGGCGGACGGTGGCGGCCTGGGCGGGGGCGCTGCCGGCGAGCGCGACGAGAGTGCTCGCCAGCAGACCGGTGCAGGCCAGTGCGGGTCTCACGTGAAGCACATGACGCATCGTTGATCTCCATGTCCAGAACGACGGGCGGGCGCGGGTGCGGATGCAGGTGCGGGTGCGGTGCCGCTGCGGCCGGGAAAGAGGTGCGGAGAGAGGTGCGGAGAAAGGTGCGGAGAGAAGTGCAGAAAGCGCTTTCTCCGGGGAAGTTAGAACTGTCGCCCTGGACACGTCAATGGACGTGTACATGATTTCTGTTCACATGGATGGACGTGTACGATGGGCCGATGTCGTCGATCAAGCAGTTCCAGGTCACCTTCGACTGCGCGGAACCTGAGCGCGTCGCTCGTTTCTGGTGCGAGGTGTTGGGGTACGTCGTACCGCCGCCACCGGAGGGCTTTGCCACTTGGGACGATTTCGATCGTTCACTGCCGCCCGAGCGTCAGGGTGCGGCGTTCGCCTGCGTTGATCCCTCAGGTGTCGGCCCGCGACTGTTCTTCCAGCGCGTCCCCGAAGGCAAGGTCGTCAAGAATCGGGTGCATCTCGACGTGCGGGTCGGCACCGGGCTCGTGGGCGAAGAGCGCGTCGCCGCACTCGAGGCGGAATGCGCACGACTGGTCCCGCTCGGCGCGGTACGCGGGCAACTCCTGCGTGCCGATGGTTTCAACGAGTCGTGCCTCGGGATGCAGGACATCGAGGGCAACGAGTTCTGTCTCGACTGACCGACCGACGGACGGCCAGCGGACGGCCAGTACGGCCGACTCCTCCTCCGCGTACCAGGAGTGGTCGCTGACGGGGACGAGGAGGGCGGTCCGCTCCTCCCCGTTCACCCATTGGGCACGCTCGTCGCCGCGCGGGTGCACGCCCCACTTGATCTCGACGGTCTCGCTGCGCCGCGGATCGCCGGCGTCCTTGAAGTGACCGAGCAGCGACCCCGGTCGAGGGCGGCGTCCGACCTACGAGCCTACGGTCGTACGGTCCTGCGGGGCTCGGTCCGCCTGCCCAGCAGGCCCAGTTCGTGCAGGAACGCCTCCGCGAGGAGATCCGCGTCCTCGGTGCCGGAGTTGGTGGCGACGCTCAGGGTGTGGCCGCGGGAGCAGCCGCCGAGGCCGAAGGTGACGGTGTCGTCCGGCGGCACCATCGGGACGACGGTGACCCGCCGCAGCGCCCGGCCCGCGAGGGTACGGCCCGACTCGCGGAGATGGACGTAGGAACAGGCCGCAGGAGCGTAGTCGGCGGCGAAGAAACGCCCCCGGGCCAGCGCCTGGGTCACCGCGGGAAACGCCGCGAAGGCACTCTCGGTCACCTTCTCCGCGGTGCGGCGCGGCCGGGTCTCGGTGGTCAGCAGCCCGGTGCAGGCGGCGAGCCGGGCGGCCGGGTCGGCGAGGTCCACGGGCGCGGGCACCCGGACGTTGGTGAAGGCGTTGCCGAGGAAGTCGCCGTGCTCGGACGGCCGTTGGTCGACCGGCACGGAGAGCCAGACCCGCCGCGCGCCACCGGAGTCCCCCCAGTCGCCCTCCGCCGTGAGCAGACAGGACCGCAGCACGCCCGAAACCGCCGCCAGAAACACCTCGTTGGTCGTGGCCACCCGCCCCGCCGCAGCTGCCGCAGCCGGAGCTGACGCGGCCGAACCCTCCGCCGCCGGACCGGCCCCCGGACCCGCCGTGGCCGGGCCTTCCTCCGCACCCACCGCCGCAGCGCCCGTTCCCGCTACCGCACCCGCTCCCGCCGCGCGGGCGGCCCGCAGCGCGCCGGCGGGCAGGTGTACGACGGTGTACGCCGGCGCCCGTTCCCCCTTGCCCGGCAGCGGTACCGCGAGGCCCGCCGCCAGCATGCCCGGACCGCCGACCGCCGTACGGCGACGGGTGCGGGGCTCGGCCAGGGACGCGGGGACGTCGACCTGCGGCGCGCCGTCGAGAAGTGCCCGCAGCAGGGTGGTCAGCGACCGTCCGTCGAGCAGGCTGTGGTGCATCCGGAAGAGGAGCGAGAACTCACCGGAGCCCGTCGTCGCCCCGCGCAGCAGATGAAGCCGCCAGGGCGGCGTCCCCGGCGGGAACGGGGCGTGGAACCACTCCCCCATGGCCTCCCGCAGAGTGACGTCCTCCCTCCCGACCTGCGCGGCCGGGTCGAAGCCGGCGCCCGCCCGCCACCGGTGCCGGCGTCCCCCCGCGACCAGCTCGTGCGCGAGTCTCGGCAGCCCGCCCCACCGTTCGGCGACCAGGGTCCGCAGTTCGTCGGGGGTCGGCGGGGTGCCGGTGAAGTCCAGGGCGATCCCGGCGTGGGGCGGGCCGAACGGCCAGCGGGCCATGCCCTCCTCCATGAAGGGCAGACGCGTCGATCCGGGCATGTGACTGCTCCTGTCGTGGGGTCTGGTACCCCAACGGCCCAGTACCACCACCAGTCACGCTGTCAACGCTCCACACCCTCGCCCTCCCCGATCGAGTGACCTTTCAACGGGTGACGGTCACGGACCGGTCCGGCGGGTCGTTGTGCAGAACCGCGCACTCCAACGCACCGCACAGGACAGGACATACGCAACGTGTCTGGCACGAGACCCGCTCATATCGCCGTCGTCAACCTGCCGATGCAGGGGCACGTCAACCCGACCCTGGGGGTGGTAGGGGAACTCGTCCGGCGGGGCCACCGGGTGACGTACGCCATCACGGAGGACTTCGTACACCCGGTGAAGGCGGCGGGCGCCGAACCGGTCCTCTACCCGGTCGGCGACGGCGACGGCTCGCGGCCCCCGGAGCCCCCGGAACGCCTCGCCGAGGGCTTCGCCCTGGCCGTCCAGGCCTCCCTCGGCTCCCTCCCCGCCCTGACCCGCGCCTACTCCGCCGACCGCCCGGACCTGATCGTCTACGACGTCTACGGCTTCGCGGGCCTCGTCCTGTCCGAGCAGTGGCGGATCCCCACGGTCCTCTTCTCCCCCACCCACATGTTCTACGACGGTGTCGTCCCGGAACTCTTCGACGGCGCCCCCGGCCTCGCCGCCCTCCCCGGCTACGCCGAACTCGCCGCCGCCTTCGAGGAACGCGGCCTGGACAGCTCCCGCATCCACGAGATCGAGGCCCCGGTCCACGCGGTCGCCACGCTCCCGTACACCTTCCAGCGCCTCCCGGAGACGGTGGCGGCCCGCAACGTCGCCTACGTCGGACCGGCCCTGGACGACCGCACCTACCAGGGCACCTGGCATCCGAAGACGGACGCCCCGGTCCTGCTGATCTCCCTGGGCTCCCAGTTCACCTGCCGGCCGGGTTTCTACCGGGCCTGTGTGGAGGCGTTCGCCGACGGCGACGACCACGTCGTGATGTCGGTGGGCCCGCGGGTCGCTCTGGACCAACTGGGCCCGCTCCCCTCCCACTTCGAGGTGCACACGCACGTGCCCCAGCTCTCCGTGCTCACCCACACGGACGTGTTCGTCTCGCACGCCGGCATGGGCGGCACGATGGAGGCACTGCACCACGGGGTGCCGATCGTCGCGGTCCCGCAGATGTCGGAGCAGCGGGTGAACGCGTCCCAGATCGAGGCCCTGCACCTGGGCGCCCACCTCCCCCGCGAGCAGGCCACCCCGGAGGCCCTGCGCGAGGCGGTATGGCGCGTGAGGTCGTCCCAGCAGATCCGCGCCGGAATCTCGGCCCTCCGGACCGAACTCGCCCACGCGGGAGGGACGAAAGCGGCGGCCGACCTGATCGAGTCAGCGCTCGGAGGAACCCGTTGACCCCCGCACTGGCCTCCGCGGCCACGGCCGCCCCCGCCGTCCGTCCGCACCTCTACAGCCGCCAGGTCCGGATGAGCGACCTTGACTCCTTCAACCACGTCAACAACGTCCGCCTCCTGGAGATGATCCAGGACGCCCACATGGACCTCGTCTACGTCCAGCGGGCCCGCCCCGGGCAGGAGATCCGCCCCAGGATCGTCTACGCCCGCCACGAACTCGACTACACCGAGCCGTTGGCCGCCCAGCCGGAACCGGTCACCATCCGCACCACGGTCACCTCCGTCCGCCGCGCCTCCTTCCACCTGGTCAGCCATGTCACCCGGGGCCCGCGGATCTACTGCACCTGTCTGAGCACCCTCGTCGCCTACGACCTCGCCGCCCGCTGCTCCCGCCGCCTGGACGAGGAGGAACTGGAGATCCTGGCCCGCCACGCGGCGACGGACGCGGACGCCTGAGACCGCCGGCCGGGACTGCGCTTCGGGCTACTCCCCGCCGGTGGCGCGGAGTCGGTGTTCAGGCGCCGAGGCCGCCGTCGACCGGCACGATCGCGCCGGTCACCATCGAGGCACGGTCGCTGAGCAGCCACGCGGCGACCTCGGCCACCTCGCGGGGCTCGGCCATGCGGCCGAGGGGGGTCGCCGCCTTGCCGGCTTCGATGATGCCCGGGGACGCCGCCTCCCACGCGTCGATCATCTCCGTGGCGGTGCCGCCGGGGGTGATGCCGTTCACGCGGATGCCCTGACGGCCCCAGGTCACGGCCGCGGTCTCGGTGATGCTGTTGAGGGCCCGCTTCATGGCGCCGTACGCGGGGAGGGCGGGGTTCGCGCGGCGGCTGCCGATGCTCGACGTGTTGACGATCGCTCCGCCGCCGCCGCGTCGTATGAGTGCGGCCTCGGCGGTCATGGCGGTCCAGTGCGAGCGGAAGTTCACGGCGAACTGCTCGTCGATGTCCTCGTCGCTCGTGGTGTCGAGCGGACCGGGCCGCTGGATCACCGCGCCGTTGTTGAAGGCGCCGTCGAGCCGTCCGTGCAGCTCCTCGACGCGGTCGACCGCCGCGCGGATGCTCGCGCGGTCCGCGAGGTCCATGGTGACGGCGTCGGCGACGCCTCCGTCGGCGCGGATCTCGGTGACGATGTCGTCGAGGGCCTTGGTACTGCGGGCGGCGAGCACGACCGCGGCGCCCTCGGCGGCGAAGAGCCGGGCCGCGGCGGCCCCGATGCCGCGGCTGGCGCCGGTGATGAACACGACCTTGCCGGTGAGCAGGCCGACGAGTGCGCTGTCGGTGGTGTTCGTGTTGTTCGTGTTGTTCGTCATGGCAACAGCGTCCGGCCGGCTGCCGGCCGGATACAGGCACAGGCTGTACCAGGATCCGCCGCCGCGCCGCGCGCACACTGGGCGTATGGACAAACAGGAGCTCGGGGCGTTCCTCCGCAGCCGTCGCGAGCGGCTCCGGCCGGAGGACGTCGGCCTCCCCTCCGGACCGCGACGCCGGACACCGGGTCTGCGCCGTGAGGAGGCCGCGGTCCTCGCGCACATCTCCACGGAGTACTACGTCCGGCTCGAACAGGGCAGGGCACCGCGGCCGTCGGGCGAGGTCCTCGCCGGGATCGCGGGCGCGCTGCGGCTCACGGACGCCGAGTCCGACCACCTCCACGTCCTCGCGGGTACCGCGCCGACCCGTACCCGGCTGCACCGGCGCGACGTCCGCCCGAGCATCCTCGCGCTCCTGGAGCGGATACCGCAGACGGCCGGCTTCGTCATCTCCGCCGCGTTCGAGGTGCTCGCGTGGAACGACCTCGCGGCCGCGCTCATGGAGGACTTCGCCGGGCTAGCCCCCAAGGACCGCAATCTCGCGCGCCGGGCGTTCCTCGGGCCGACGCACTCCGACGCGACGCTGTACGGGATCTCCGACGCCGCCGAGTTCCGGCACCACGTCGTCATGGAGCTCCGCGCCACCCTCGCCCGCTATCCGACGGATCCCGCGGTGACCGGCCTCGTCGACGAACTCCGCGACGCCGGCCCCGACTTCGCCCGGCTCTGGGAGCGGCACGACGTGCAGGCCGCGCCGATGCTCACGAAGACCTTCCGCCACCCGGTCGTCGGGGAGATCACCGTCGACTGCGACACGCTCACACTCGCGGACCGCGACCAGCACCTCGTGCTCTACAGCGCGCCGACGGGATCCCCGGGCGCCGAGGCGCTGGCCCTTCTGAACGTGCTGGGAGCCGAGGCCGGTGATCATCGCCAGGACGCGGCGACCACGTAGGCCACGTACGGCACCAGGACGGCGGGCAGGGTGAGCAGTCGTGGCCTGAGCGCCAGGCCGGCGTACCGGACGCGCAGGACGTCGTAGAGCAGGAGCAGCAGCAGGACGATCCCGCCGAACAGGAACAGCCCGATCAGCACGAACCCGCTGTCCTCGATCTGGTCGTACGAGCATCCGCGCAGGCCGGACCGGCCGTAGTCGTCCATGTCGCAGTGGCCGTGAGCGGCGTACCAGCGGGCGCAGAGGAGCGCGGGCAGCGTGGGAAGGCCGATCAGCAGATGCACCAGCAGGGGTACGCCGTAGCGGCGGAACCGCCCCCGGATCATGTCCCTCCCTCACGGGCGTTCGATGGATGCCGACGACGCGTGCCGACGGCCCGTCGTCACACGGTAAGCGCTGCTTGCGCGGGAAAGCCGACGAGTTGGCCACGCGCAGCGATCAGGCCGGGAAGCGGGCTCGGACCTCCCAGCCGGGGCCCGTCGGGTGGGGGCCCGTGTGGAGGTGGCCGCCGAGGGCGGTGACGCGTTCGCGGAGGCCGATGAGGCCGAAGCCGCCGCCGCGGGCCTCGGCGGGGAGCTGGGTGCCGCCGTGGCCGTCGTCGCGGACGGTGACCTCCAGGTGGCCGGCGGCGTGGCGGAGGCCGACCGTGACCGTGGTGGCGTCGGCGGCGTGGCGCCGTACGTTCGTCAGGGCCTCCTGGACGACACGGAACGCGGCGGCCTGCACCTCGTGGGGGAGGTCGGCGGGGAGGGACGGGTCGCGGCACAGGGTGACGTGCTGGGCCGGGGTCGCGAAGGTGGTGGTGAGGTCGGTGATGGCGGCCAGGTCGCCGGCCGGGCGGCGGTCGGCCTCCTCGCCCGCGTCCCGCAGCACACCGACCGTGCGGCGCATCGAGGACAGGGCCTGGGTCGCGGCGCGTTCGATGCCGGCCAGCACCGGATCGAGATCCTGGGGATCATGGGGGTCCCGGGGGTCATGGGGATCCTGGGGGCGGGTCGCCGCCATCATGCGGGCCATCTGGGTCTGGACGAGGATCCCGGTCACGTGGTGGGCCACGAAGTCGTGCAGGTCGGCGGCGATGGCGAGGCGTTCCTCGCGGCGGGTGTCGGCCACGGCGACCGTACGGCGGTAGTCCAGGGAGCGGAGGTACGCGGCGAAGGCGGCCACCAGGCCGACCAGGATCAGGCCGACCAGGGCGAAGCCCGACGCCTCTCCCGACCCCAGCTCCCGGTAGTACCGCAGCGGCGTGGTCAGCATCGCGACGACGTCCAGCGCGGCGCACGCCGCCGACCATCGGGGCGGACAGTGCCGTACGGCGATGAAGAGCAGGCAGAGCAGAACGGCCACCTCGCCCGGCCCGAAGGGGGCGTTGCGGTGGAGGACGTACGCGGTCGCCGTATAGAGGAGCGAGACCAGGGCCGGTACGGCGGTGCGGAGTTGCGGGGTGAGCCAGGCGGGGCGCCGGGCCGCCGGCCACAGCACGGCCGTCACCCCGACCGCCAGCACGGCCGCCGGACGCCACAGGGGGTAGCCGATCTCGCTCGCCGCCGCCAGGTCGACGAGCGCCGTCGCCAGCAGCGCGCCGACGGCGGCGCCGCGCGCGCAGCCCTTCAGCCATCCGGTTCTCATGCAGCTCACGGTAGGCGCGCGCGACGATCACGGTATCGGCCGAATGGTCGAGGAAGGGGCAGATGTGGGCTGATACCGTCCCGTCCATGCCCGACACCCGGTTCCTCGTCGGCTTCGCGGGCGGCGCGGCGGCGGTGCTGGCCGCCTTCGGCGTCGTCACGCATTTCATCGCCCGGACGGAGTCGACCACCACCCTCGACCGGTACGACACCGTCCTGGTCGACGGCCACCGGGCGCTCGCCCCGAACATCGTCGCCGGCCGCACCGAGAGCCTGTACCACCCGCTGCCGTGGGTCGGCACGGACGTGCGGGTGTCCTGCCCGACCGGGCTCACGGCGGTCGAGGGGACCCGGATCACCTGTACGGGCAGGCGGACGGACGGGACGACGGTGGACATCCCGGTGCGGGTGGTGGAGGTGGCGGGGGCGCGGCTGACCTGGCGGTTCGAGCGCTGACCCCGGCACCGGCACCGGCACCTTCACCGTCACAGCACGCCTCGCAGCTCCCCCCTCCGCCGTATCCCCAGCTTCCGGTACGCGCTGGTCAGATGGGTCTCGACCGTGCGGCGGGCCACGTGCAGGGACTTCGCTATCTCCGTGTTCGTACGGCCCCCCGCGGCGAGTTCCGCGATCCGGCGCTCACTGCTGGTGAGGGCGGCGGATCCGGTGTGGGCGGTGCCGGCGCGGCGGGCGCCGGCCGTGCGCAGGGCCTGGTCGGCGGAGCGCAACAGGCGTGCGCTGCCGAGGCGTTCGGCGCGTTCGGCGCCCTCGCGGAGGTACTCGCGGCCCCGGGCGCGTTCGCCGGCCTCGGTGAGCTGGAAGCCCTGGGCGAGGAGGGAGGCGATGAGTTCCGCCTCGGCCGGTGAGCCCCGCAGGACGGACACCGCCTCGTCGCCGAGTTCCAGGCCGCGCCGGCCCTGCGTCGCCCGGCTCAGGACGCGCAGGGCGCGGCCCACCGTGCGCGGGGTGCCCCAGACCCGGGCCAGGCGCAGCTCCTCCTCCGCCAGCACCAGCGCCTCCTGCGGGCTGCCCAGGGCCAGCCGGCACTCCGCGGCGGCCGTCCGCCACGGGGTGACGACCGGGCTGAGCACCGCCCGCGCGGACTGCCGGCGACCGCACTCCAGGAAGTCGTGCAGGGCGCCGGTGACGTCCCCGTCGGTGTACCGCAGCACTCCCCGCGCGTAGAGGAAGCGGTTCAGTTCCCAGGAGTCGGGGGCCTCGCGCAGGTCGAAGCCGTGGGCGAGGCGCCGGGCCTCGTCGGTGCGGCCCGTCTCGACCAGGGCGAGCAGGACGTGCGCGTCGGCGTTGCCCGGCCCGGATCCGGGTGCCGCTCCGGGTGCCGCTCCTGGTTCGGGCCCTGGCCCGGGCCCGGATCCGGATCCGCGTGCGCGGGTGGCGGGGCGGCCCGTCCAGGCGGCGAGCAGGGTGTCGTAGTCGCCCCTGGCCGCGGCGATGTCCCAGCGGGTGTCCAGCAGGGCCTGTCCCATCGGGTGCAGAAGGGACGGGCGCTGCCCGGCCAGGCCGCGCTCCACGAGGCGTTCCGCGTCGTCGAGCTGGTCGGCCCACTGGGCCACGACCGCGGCCGTGCCCAGCAGGAACGGCTCCGCCATCGGGTCGGCGGGTTCCGTGAGCAGGGTGCGCAGCCGGCTCATCGCCTCCTGCGCGCCGAGATCGCCGGCCGTCGCCGCGTAGCGCACCAGCAGGGCCTGGCCGGCGGCGCCGACCAGTTCCGGGGAGCGGTCGGCGGTGTCGGCGAGCCAGCGGTAGGCGTCCCGGCGGACGGTCTGGTCGCGGTCGGAGAGCAGCGCGGACGCCGTCTGGAGGGTGCGGGCCAGGTCGGGGTGGCCGGTCAGCCGCTCCTCCAGACCACGCAGCACGTCCACCGCCGTACGGACCTCCCCGCGGCCCGCGAGCGCGGTGGCGAGGGCGATGGCCGTACGGACCCGGTCGCGCGGTTCGGCGGGCAGGTCGAGCGCCTCGGAGAGACGCGGGATGCCGCCCGGGGTGTCGGCGCAGGCGTACTCCAACGATCCGAGCTCGGTCAGCAGGCGCTGGCGCAGATCGTCGGGGAGGGGTTCGCGCAGGGCGCGGCGCAGATAGCCGACGGCGTCGGCGGTGCGGGCCGCGCGCAGGGCGACGGTGCCGGCGTCGCGCAGCACGCGCAGCGCCCAGGGCAGGCCGACGGGTGCGCAGCCCAGCAACTGCCGGGCCACCGCCTCGGCTCCCTCGCCGCGCCGCAGCATCGCCTCGGCGACGGCCCGGTGCGCGCCCTGCCGGCGGGCGGCCGACCAGCCCGCGAGTACGGCGTCCCGCAGGAGGGGATGCGCGTAGCGGGGCCGGCCGGTGGCGTCCGGTCTGAGCATCCCGAGCCGCGTCATCGCGGTGAGCCACCCCGCGACCCGAGCGGAATCGGCTCCACATGCCTCGGCAAGCAGCCCGGCGACGCTGTCACTGACACCGATGTCAACAACGTAACCGCCGGCTTCCACCCCACCGGCCCCCAGGTACGCGGCACCCGCGGAGTACACCCCCGCATCCACCTGACCGCCGCCCCCGGCAACGGCGACGACCTCCGAGGAGCGCGCCGTGGCGGGACCGGGGGCGCCTGCCCCGGAGGGGTCTGAAACGCCTGCCCCGGCGACCTCTGCGGAGGCCGCACCGGCGACCTCTGCCGGGCGGTACGCGGGTGGCAGGCCCGCGGCGGGAGGAGTCGCCGCCGTGGGCCACGCCGCGGCGGACGTGTCGGCGGTCGCCGTGGGAGGGGTGGCGCCCGCCGCCTGTTCCAGGGCTGCCAGGGTTCTCGCGACCTCCGCCGTCGCCGTGCCCGCGTTGTCCAGCCACCAGGAGACGGCGGCCGGGTAGGAGCCCGGGTACAGCGCGGCGCAGGTCTCCGGGACGGGTGCCGTCGTGGGGGCGCCGGCGAGGTCGTCGAGGAGGGCGTGCAGGAGAAGGGGGTTGCCCGCGGCGGCGCGTACGCAGTCCGCCGTCCAGTGGGGCGGAGCGGTGGGGAAGGCAGCGCGGACCAGCTCGGCCGACGCGGCGTCGGAGAGCGGGGCGAGGGTGTGGGTGCGGATCAGGGACGGGGTGAGGGCGTGGGTGAGTCCAGGGGGCTGGGGGTCGATGTCGTACTGGCGTCGCTCGGTGACGACGAGCAATACCGGTAATCGGTCGAGTCGGCGGGCGGCCTCCAGCAACCAGCGCCGCGAGGCGTCGTCGGCGAGGTCGACGTCGTCCACCGCCACCAGTACCGGGCCCTGGGCGGCGTACGAGCGCAGCAGCCGCCAGAGCCGCGCCGCGGTTCCCCGGTCGTCCAGGCCGGGCTCGACGTCACCGGCGAACTCCGGTACGGGGCCGAGGAGATGGAGGACCGAGGAGAAGGGCAGGGCGGTGTCCTCGGGGGAGCAGCGGGCCCGCAGCACCCGCATTCCGCGCGCCGCGGCGTCCGCCGCCGCGGCCTCCAGCACCGCGGAACGACCGGTTCCGGTGGCACCGCGCAGCAGGACCAGCCGACCACTGCCACCCCGTGCCCGCTCAGCCTCCGCCGCAAGCAACGCATACGCATCACCCCGCTCCCCCAAGCCCCCGACAACCCCGGTCACCCCAGCTGCCCCACTTGGCCCGACGGACCCGGATGCCCCGGATACCCCGGCGGACTCGGCGGAGTCGGTTGGCCCGGTGAGCCCGGCAGAGTCGGTTGGCCCGGTGAGCCCGGCAGAGTCGGTTGGCCCGGTGAACCCGGCGGACCCGGCCGCCCCGGCGGACCCGGCCGCCCCGGCAGAGTCGGTGGGCCCGGCAGACCCGGTTAGCCCCACGGGCCCTACGGACCCCACAAACCCAACGGACCCTGCTGCCTTGGACAGCCCGGCGGCCCCAGCGGACCCGGTAAGCCCCACAGTCCCGGCAGACCCGGCAGACCCAGGCGCCCCGGCCGCCCCGATGGACCCGGCCGCCCCGATGGACCCGGCCACCCCGGCCGCCCCGGTGAACGCGGCCAGCCCGGTAATCCCGACCGCCCCGGCAAACCCAGCCGCCCTGGCAGACCCGGCCGCGCCAGTTGACCCGGTCGCCCCGGCAAACCCGTTGGATTCGGGTGTTGTGGTCATCTCTGCCTCCTCCGTCGTACCGCTCGTACGACCGCTGTGGCGAGGCTCACGTGGAACCCCTGTTTCGACCGACCAACCCCCGTTGACCCCGTTGACCGCAGTGACCTGCGGTCATTCATGCACCCCGTGGTGTGGTGCGCGCTGCTCTCGTGGTCCACCTCGTGGTGGTCCACGATTGCGCCGCCCCGTACGTCACAGAACTCTGGAACCGACCCACCCGCCCCCGGTTCCCACCGACCGGCGGGACCGTGAACATGGGGGACTCGGTTGCTCAACTCACCCCGGACACCGGACAGCGGCGCCGTGCCGACGCCGACGCCGACGACCAGACGGCGTGTACCCGTCGCCGTGCTGGCCACCGACCCCATCTCCCGCGAGGGCGCGGTCAGCCAGCTGCGCGGGCGCCCCGAGCTCGAGATCCGCGAGGAGCCGACGCCGGTCCCCGGCACGGTCGCGCTGCTCGTCGAGGACACCCTCGACGAGGCGGCGCTGGCCCGGCTGCGCCGGATCGTGCGCACCGAGGGCACCCGTGCCGTGCTCGTCGTGGGAACCATCCGCGAGACCGAACTCCTGGACGTCATCGAGTGCGGCGTCGGCGCCATCGTCTGGCGCCGCGAGGCCACCGCGCACCGGCTGGTGCAGGCGGTGACGGCCGCGGCGCGCGGCGACGGCGACCTGCCCGCCGATCTGCTCGGCCGGCTGATCAGCCAGGTCGGCACGCTGCACCGGGGCTCGGCGGGGCGGCCGGGCGCGCCCTCACTGGGCCTCGCGCCACGAGAGGTGGACGTCCTGCGGCTGGTCGCCGAGGGCCTCGACACCGGAGAGATCGCCAGCAAGCTGTCCTACTCCGAACGAACAGTCAAGAACGTGATGCACGGACTCACGACCCGCCTGCATCTGCGGAACCGGGCACACGCAGTGGCATATGCCCTCCGGGAAGGCTACATCTGACCGAACGGGCACTCGAAGGAGGACACGCGGGCAGCGTGTCGTGCCCGGCCTCCGGCCCCCGTGCGCCTGCGAATCAACGTGCCGCCGGGAGACGATGGAGCGGATAATCGGTGAACAGCTGCCGATGTACGGTGATTGAGGAGCGCGACGGTGATCCACGAGGTCGACGAGGTCCTCAAGGACCTGCTCGGCGGCGGCGCGCTGACCGGATCTGGCATCGATGTCTCCTTCGAAGCTCCCACGCGTGACTGGTCGGCCCGCCGCAACGCCCCCGTGGTGAACGCCTACTTGTACGACATCCGCGAGGACATTGCCCGTCGCCAGCGCGGGCAGGTACCCGTGCGCGACGAGCGTGATGTCGTAGTGAAGAGGCGTCAGCCGCCGCGTTGGTTCCGTCTCTCCTACCTTGTCACCGCCTGGACCAAGACGCCGCAGGACGAACACCGGCTGCTGTCCGCCGTGTTGGCGAACCTGATTCCGCGTGAGCTGCTCACCGCCGACGAGCTGCCCGGTTCGCTGGGCGCGTTGGGGCTCGCCATCCCGGTGAGCGTGGCCGGCGTGCAGACCGAGTCCCGTTCGCTGGCCGAGATCTGGTCCGCCCTCGGCGGTGAACTCAAGCCCTCCCTCGACCTGGTGGTCACGGCGCCCTTCCCGGCGTACCCCGAGTACGACGCCGGTCCGCCGGTCACCGAGGGCGCGGCGGTCCGCGTCGGCGGGATCGACGGCGATCCGCCGCAGAGCGGCGAACGGGCCCACCGCCCCCACCAGGTCGCGGCGGCCCGCAGCGCCCGCAAGGCCCGCCAGTGACCACGACGGCGGACCGCGATACCGGAGCACCCACCGGCGCGCCCACCGAAGCACCCACCGATTCCTCGGCCCTGCTCGCCCGGCTCGCCGCCCTCCGGGAGCGGGTCGGCGAGTTCGTCGAGGCACGGGCCGCCGGGGATCCCACCGCCGCGGATCCGCTGCGGGGGCTGTACCTGTCGGAGGAGGCGGTACGGCACCTGCTGCACCGGGCTCCGGAGATCCCGGTTTCCGGAACGCCGGTGGCAGGGCACGCGGCCGACCGGCTCACCGCCCTCGCCGACCGGCTGCGGCTCACCGAGTTCGACGTCGCCGTCCTCCTCATCGCGCTCGCGCCCGATCTGGACCGGACCTTCGAGCCGCTCTACGGCTATCTCAACGACGACGTCAGCCGCCGGCGGGCGACGGCCGGGCTCGCCCTTGACCTGTGCGGGGCGCCCGCGCACCTCGCCTCGGCCCGCGCCCGCTTCCACTCCTCCGCCCCGCTCACCTCGTACGGGCTGCTGGAGGTCGAGGAGCCCGAACGGCCCTTTCTGGGCCGTTCGTTGGGCGTCCCGGACCGGGTGCTCGCGCATCTCCTCGGCGACGACAGCCCGGACGCCGCCCTGCGCGGACACCTCCAGCCGCTGCCGCACCCGCTGCCCGCCGACGACTTCGCCCGCCGGCTGGCCGAGCTGGTCTCGTACGCCCCCACCCGCGTCTATCTGCGTGAGCACCGCGAGGGTGACGGACTGGCCGCCGTGGCCACCGCCCTGGACGCGGCCCGGATGGACGCCCTCCGCTTCACCGGGCCCGTCGAACAGCTGCCCGGTCTGCTGCGGGAGGCCCGGCTCACCGGGCGGGCGGTCGTCGTGTCCGGGCTCCCGGACCAGCCGGCCGCGCTCGTCGCCGCGTTGACCGCCGCGCAGGACGTGACCGTGCTGATCGCCGACCCGCGCCCCTACGACCCGCACTGGTCGGCCGACGACCCGCTCGTCCTGGACGCCCCGCGCCGCCCGGCCGGCGGAACGGCCGCCTGGGAAGCGGCGCTCGACGCGCGCCTCGACTTCGACCTCGCCGCGACCGTCGCGCCGTACCGGCTCGGCGGCGAACGGGTCGCCCGCGCCGCGCTCGCCGCCCGTGCCCTCGCCGCCTTCGAGGGCGGCCCGCTCACCGCCGACCACGTACGCCTCGCCGCCCGCCAGCAGTCGGCGTCCGGTCTGGAGCGGCACGCCCGCCGCATCCGCCCCGCCGTCGGCTGGGAGGATCTCGTCCTGCCCGACCGCCCCCTCACCCAGCTCCACGAACTCGCCCTGCGCGCCCGCCACCGCGACCGCGTCCTCGGCGACTGGCGGCTCAGCGCGGGCGGCGGACGGGGGCGAGGGGTGCTCGGCCTGTTCGCGGGCGAATCAGGCACCGGCAAGACCCTGTCGGCCGAGGTGGTCGCCGCCGAACTCGGGCTCGACCTCTACGTCGTCCAGCTCTCCTCCGTCGTCGACAAGTACGTCGGCGAGACCGAGAAGAACCTGGAGCGCATCTTCACCGAGGCCGACCGCACCGACGCCGTACTGCTCTTCGACGAGGCCGACGCGGTCTTCGGCAAGCGCTCGGAGGTCAAGGACTCCCACGACCGGTACGCCAACATGGAGAGCGCCTACCTGTTGCAGCGCCTGGAGTCCTTCGACGGCATCGCGCTGCTCACGACCAACCTGCGCGCCAACATCGACGAGGCGTTCACCCGCCGGCTCGACCTGGTGGTGGACTTCCCGTTCCCGGACAAGGAGCAGCGGCTCGCCCTGTGGCGGCACGGGCTGGCCCATGTGCCGTGCGTCGAGGGGGTCGACCCGAGCCCCCTGGCCGACGCCTTCGAACTGGCGGGCGGCTCGATCCGCAGCGCCGTGGTCACCGCCGCCTACCTGGCCGCCGGACGCGGCGCGGAGGTCGGCGACGGCGACCTCCTCGAGGGCGCCCGCCGCGAATACCGCAAGGCAGGCCGCCTGGTCCCCGGCGAAGCCAACTGGTAGGACCCGGCTGAACCTCTCCTCTCCGCACTGCACTGCACTGCACTGCACTGAACCAACGACAGTTGAGGGCTGGCATGCTGGAGTCCTGGCGTTGAGAGGGGCTGGACGTATGCAGTGGGAGATCCACGGTGAGCGGCAGATCTACAGCAACCCTTGGGTCAATCTCTGGCTGGTGGATGTCCAGCAGCCCGATGGGCGGCGGTGGGAGCACCATGTCGTACGGATGCGGCATCTGGCGGTCACTGCGGTGGTGGATGACCAGAAGCGGGTGCTGATGATGTGGCGGCACCGGTTCATCACGGACACCTGGGCGTGGGAGTTGCCCATGGGGTTGATCGAGGCGGACGAGACACCGGAGCAGGCGGCCGTGCGCGAGGTCGAGGAGGAGACCGGCTGGCGGGTCGAGGGGGCCAAACCGCTGATCTATGGGCAGCCGGCCAATGGCATCACCGACTCCGAGCACTACGTCTTCCGGGCGGACGCTGCCTCGTATGTGGGTCCGCCGACGGAGAAGAACGAGTCGGACCGGATCGAGTGGATCCCGCTCAAGGACATCCGGGGGATGATCGACCGTCGGGAGGTCGTCAGCAGCGGCTCCCTTATCGGGCTGCTTTACCTGCTTCTGGACGAGGCGACGGCCGGTTAGGAAAGGGCTTCGCGCATCTTGGCTTCGAAGGCGATCACCGAGGTCTCGCGGGCGTATGGATGAAGTCGGGCGTGGAATTCGCGGACGTGGCCCGTTACGCGGGGTGATTCGACGCTGGTCGCCAGCTCCAGGGCGAGGCCGGCGGTGTCGCAGGCTTGATCCAGGGCACCCTGCTGGAGCTGGGTGGTGGCGAGCCAGAACGCGTGGAAGGCCCGCCCTCGCTGCTGGGTGGCGTTCTCGCGTCGCAAGCCCTCGGCGATGAGAGGCTCGGCCTTGTGGGGTTCACCTAGCTGGGCCAGGGCGATGCCGGTGTCGACGACAAGCTTGGTTTCGTCGAAGTAGCGCACCCACTGAGGTGCCGGGCCTTCGTCAGCTGCCCGTTCGAAGTTCTGGTGGGCTTTGTCGATGGCTTTGTAGCAAGCCGCGGCGTCGCGGAGCGACGCAAGGGCGAAGGCCTCGCGCATGTGCAGCATGGACATCACGAGCGCGGACGGTGCTGTGTCACGGGCGGTGTCCTGAGCGGCACAGGCAAGGGCAGCAGCTTCGCCGGCGCCACCCTCGTATGTGGCTAGCAGGCTCATGCAGGACAGGACGTTGGCGGTGAACTGCTGGTCGCCGATGTCTTTTGCGAGCAAGAGGGCCTGGGAGAAGTATGACCGCGCTGTGCTGTACCGGCGGGCGTCGAAGTAGGCCCACCCCGCGAGCCGCGCCAACTCGGCGGCCAGGGACTGCAGGCTGCGCTTGAGGCCACCGTCGGTAGTGCTGACGATGAGACGTTGGACATGGCGCAGCTGGCCGACTACGGCCGGGCGGAGGGCTGCTCCGCCGTGCTGGTCGTCGCGACGCCAGTAGTCCTCGATGGACGACTGGATCGCGGTCAGCATGGGGCGGGTGACGCGGTCTTCGTTGACGAGCGACAGGATGTCGTCGAGGCCCTTCATGCCGCCTCGGTCGGCTTCCTCCTCTTGCCCTGTTCGTGCCACCGAGGAGAGTTCGGGCTCGGTGACCATGGCTCGGGACGGGATTTCCCAGGGGCGGTGAGCGAGCCCAAGCATGGCGCCGGGGATGCGGAGTCCATCGGCGACGCGTTCGATGACGTCGATGTGAGCCAGTTTGCGTCGGCCGCTCATGATCTCGCCGACCCGGCTCGGAGTCATCCCGCACAGGGCTGCGATGCGGGAGGGATAGATCCCTGCTCGCCGACGTACGAGGTAGAAGATCGCGGCGAAGTCCCGGATCCGGCAGGCGTGCGCCATCTCCGGATCGTGCAGGAGCGCAGTGGGCAGCTCGCAGGGTCGTTCCGGGGCGGGCATCGTCGGATCCCCTCCCTCCGAGGGTTTCTGACATGGCGTGCGGTGATCTGGGCGTTCAAGGAGATTACCCATGTTGGGTAATCACCTGGGCCTTATTCGTAGCCCTTCCCCCGAGCCAACCTGATCTCGCGCTCGCAGCGAGTCTTCGGACATACGCGGGCGGGACCACTTGGACGCCTTCGCAGAGGCCGTCGGCTTCTCCTGGAGGAAGCGGTGCGAATGACGATGTTGCAAGACGCTTACGCAGATGGTGGAAGGCCGCTCCGATCCGACGAGCGGTCCTTCGGCAGCTGCCCGGCGGCAGCGGCTGCGGCCCGGCAGTTCGTGACGGGTGCCGTGGCTCACTGGGGCATCACGGAGCGGTCCGACGACATACAGCTCTGTGTCAGCGAGATGAGCACCAACGCCGTCGTGCACGCGGCATCTCAGTCCGGCTTCACCCTCCGCTTGCTCGCATGGGCCCGGTTCCTGCGTGTGGAGGTGGAAGACCACGGTGCCGGACTGCCGGTGCAGCGGGCGGCTCGCTTGGAGGGCACCTCTGGCCGGGGGCTGTTGCTGGTCGAGGCATTGTCCGATGACTGGGGCGTCGTTGACGGACAAGGCGGCAAGACGGTGTGGTGCGACTTCAGGCTCAAGCATGAGGCCGACTGGAGCGTGGAGCAGCTTGATGCCGCAGCCGCCCATCCGGTGCGGGAGTGGTGTGGCAGCGCCGTCGAGCACAAGGCCGCGTTACGGGTGCTGGGCGCGGGTGATCTGTCCGCCGTCACCACGTACGACGACGAAGCGCACTACGTGCTGTCCGCCCGTCCCATGCCAACCGCGTCGTTTCTGGAGTGTTCGCAGGGCATCGATCCGGAGGTGCTCCAGGCGGACAGCATCCTCTGTCACCGGCTGTCGCCCCGGAGCTGACGCCGATTCGGCCTCATACACGCCCGCCTCTACCCGTTAACGCTCACGGAAATCCTTCGGCCGTGGCGGAGGCGAGGAGCTGGCTGGTCCGCCCTGCCCCAGACCATGGAGAAGCCTGAGATGATCCAGCACCATGCCCTGCGGGGTATCAGCAGTGCCATTCCCGTCCGCATCTCGATGGACCGGACCTTACGCGTAAAGGTCATCGACGCCTGCGGCATGACCTGCACCTTCTGCCACAACGAGGGCACCCCCGTCGCAGCCGACAACCACGCCCGGCATACAGGCGACTTCGGAGCCGCCGGCCGCTCCGGCCGCGTTTCGCTCTACCTCGCCACAAACGGCGCACGTTTCGTCGCGGCGCCCGTCTTCCCTGACGAATCCTTCCGCTCGGCGCTGGTCCAGCTCCGCGAAGCACTCGGCTTCAACGAGGTTC
>NZ_JBHSFK010000049.1:0-88031 GCF_042653945.1 Streptomyces vulcanius
CCACATCACCCAACGCCATCCGCAACGCCTCAACGTCCACATCACCCGTCAACCGCACAGCCACAGGAATGTTGTAGGTCGCCGACGGACCCTCCAACTCCCCCAGGAACCACAACCGCTGCTGCGCGAACGACAACGGCACCCGCTCCGCCCGCTCCACCCTCACCAGCGGTTGCCGCCTCGCACCGGAGGACGTCAACCGGCCCGCCAGGGCAGCCGCAGTGGGCGCCTCGAACAACGCCCGGATCGGCACCTCGGCCCCAAAGACCGACCGGATGCGGCTCACCAGCCGGGTCGCCAGCAGCGAATGGCCACCCAGCTCGAAGAAGTTGTCCTCCACCCCGACCGTAGGCAGGCCCAGAACCTCGGCGAACACCGAGCACAGGAGCTCCTCCTGCACCGTGACCGGCCCCCGGCCACCGCCGACCGCCTCGTAATCCGGAGCAGGCAGAGCCCTACGGTCCAGCTTGCCGTTCACCGTCAACGGCAGCACATCCAGCACCACCAGCACGGACGGCACCATGTACTCCGGCAACACACCCAGCAGATGCCCACGCACTCCGGCGACGTCCGCACCCTCCGGACCGCTCACCGGGACGAAGTAGCCGACCAGACGCTTGTCCCCAGGACGGTCCTCACGCACCACCACCACCGACTGGGCCACGGACGGATGTGCGCTCAGCGCGGCCTCGACCTCACCCAGCTCGATACGGAAACCACGAACCTTCACCTGGTCATCGGTCCGCCCGAGATACTCCAACTGCCCATCGACATTCCACCGGGCCAGGTCACCAGTACGGTACATCCGCTCACCCGGAGAGAACGGGTTGGCCACAAACCGCTCCGCGGTCAGCCCCGGGCGGCCCAGGTACCCCCGCGCCAGCTGAACACCGGCGAGGTACAACTCACCCGCCACCCCCGGCGGTACCGGCCGCAAGGCTGCGTCCAGCACGAAGACTCTCATGTTCGGAACGGAATGGCCGATGGGGACGCCACCCAGTACATCCGGGTCCCCGGGACGGATGGTGAAGGTGACACATCCGACGGCCGCCTCGGTCGGACCGTACTCATTCGTGATCAGGACGTCGTGGTGCGCGGACCGCCACCGTGTGAGCTGCTCGCCGGTAAGGCTTTCGCCGCCGACGACGAGGTCTCCCCGGGCGAAGGATCCGGCGGGCTCTTCGGACAGAAGGCCCAGGTGGCTCGGCGTCACCTTCAGGAAGGTGGGCGCCAGTTCAGCGGGAAGCCCGTCCCGGATATCCGCGATATGCAGGGCGCCGCCCGAGATCAGCGTGCCGTACAACGGTGTAACGGTCAGGTCGAACGCAGTCGACGAGTGCAGCACGGTCCGACCACTCAACCCGGGGTACGCGCTGGTTGCCCAGTTGAGGTAGTAGGAGACTGCTGCGTGGCTCACCACGACGCCCTTGGGGCGTCCCGTGGAGCCGGAGGTGTAGATCACGTAGGCGGGGTGGGCGGGCAGGAGTGCCGCTCCTCGCTCGTGGTGTGTGAGGTTCTCCCCGG
The DNA here is from genome assembly GCF_042653945.1 of Streptomyces vulcanius. Taxonomy (NCBI): domain Bacteria; kingdom Bacillati; phylum Actinomycetota; class Actinomycetes; order Kitasatosporales; family Streptomycetaceae; genus Streptomyces; species Streptomyces vulcanius. Next base: position 1,525 of record NZ_JBHSFK010000049.1, read on the forward strand.
CCATGGTGGACAGGGCCGCCGTGGTGTCCGGGGCATCCGTCACGATGCGTGTCACACCGTCATCCGCTGCGCCTCTGATGGCCTGGTGTGTCACCAGCACTGTGGGCTGGGCGTCGTTGAGCATGTAAGTGATGCGGTCGGCGGGGTAAGCCGGGTCGATCGGGACGTACGCGGCTCCGGTCTTGACCACTGCGAGGAGTGCGACGACGAGGTCGGCGGAGCGGTCCATCATCACCGCCACACGTTCTTCCGGCCGGGCGCCCCTTTCCACGAGGACGCGGGCCAACCGGTTGGCCCGCGCGTTCAACTCCGCATAGGTCAGCTCGCTGCCGTCGAAGACCACCGCGGTCGCGTCGGGGGTGCGCGTGACCTGGGCTTCGAACAGTTCGGCCAGCGTGGCCCGGGGAACTTCGTGGGTGGTGTCGTTCCACCCGGACAGGATCCGCTCCCGCTCCGCGGTGTCCAGGACGTCGATGCGGCTGACCGGCACCGACGGATCCGCGGTCGCTGTCTCCAGGACCATAAGGAAGCGCCGTGCGATCGCCTCGGCACTCGCGGGATCGAACAGGTCGGTGGCGTAGATGATCAGTCCGGTCAGGCCCGCCGGGGTGCCGCCGTCGGTGATCCGCTCGGCGATCTGGAAGTCCAGGTCGAACTTGGCGGGAAGGACTCCCGCAGGCAGTGCCTCGATGTTCAGCCCGGGCAGGTCGAGACGGGCCTCGGCGGTGTTCTGCAGGGTGAGCATGACCTGGAAGAGCGGGTGGCGGGCCATCGAGCGGGCCGGTGCGAGGTCTTCGACCAGCCGCTCGAAGGGCACGTCCTGGTGCGTGTAGGCGCCGAGGTCCGCTTCCCGTGTTCTGGCCAGCAGTTGCAGGAAGGTCGGATCGCCGGACAGGTCTGAGCGCAGGACGAGGGTGTTGACGAAGAACCCCACCAGGTCGTCCAGTGCCTCGTCGGTGCGGCCGGCGATCGGGGTGCCGACCGGAATGTCGTCTCCGGCCCCGAGCCGGTGCAGCAGGACGGCCAACGCCGCCTGCACCACCATGAACACCGTCACACCCTGTGCTCTGGCCAGCTCCACCAGGGCGCTGTGGATGTGGGCGTCGATGGTCAGTTCGACGCTTCCGCCCTGGTGGGAGGAGATCGTTGGGCGTGGCCGGTCGAACGGCAGCGTCAGTTCCTGGGGCAGGTCGGCCAGTGCCTCGCGCCAGTAGCCGAGTTGCTGGGCCAGCACACTGGCCGCGTCGGGCTCCTCGCCCAGCAGTTGACGCTGCCACAGGCTGTAGTCGGCATACTGCACTGACAACGTTGCCCACTCCGGCGTCCGGCCGGTGGACCGAGCCGTATAGGCAGCTGACAGATCACGCGTCAGCGGGGCCAGGGACCATCCGTCACCCGCAATGTGGTGCACCACGATCACCAGGACATGCTCGTGAGGACCGGCCTCGAACAGCCAGGCCCGAAACGGGATCTCGGTGGCGAGATCGAAGCGATGACCCGCGACCTCGTTGATCGCGGACTCGAGGTCGGTTACCTGCTCGACCGCAAGGGACACCGAGGCCTCTTCGGCCGAAAGGATTTGCTGATAGGGCTGTCCGTCCACCGTGGCGAACACCGTGCGCAGCACCTCGTGTCGGCCCACCAGATCGCGCAGGGCGGCCTTCAGGGCGTCGACATCCAGCGACCCGGTCAGTCGCAGAGCGAAGGGGATGTTGTAGGTGGCCGACGGGCCTTCCAGCTCGCCCAGGAACCACAACCGCTGCTGCGCGAACGACAACGGCACCCGCTCCGCCCGCTCCACCCTCACCAGCGGTTGCCGCCTCGCACCGGAGGACGTCAACCGGCCCGCCAGGGCAGCCGCAGTGGGCGCCTCGAACAACGCCCGGATCGGCACCTCGGCCCCAAAGACCGACCGAATGCGGCTCACCAGCCGGGTCGCCAGCAGCGAATGGCCACCCAACTCGAAGAAGTTGTCCTCCACCCCGACCGTAGGCAGGCCCAGAACCTCGGCGAACACCGAGCACAAAAGCTCCTCCTGCACCGTGACCGGCCCCCGGCCACCGCCGACCGCCTCGTAATCCGGAGCAGGCAGAGCCCTACGGTCCAGCTTGCCGTTCACCGTCAACGGCAGCACATCCAACACCACCAGCACGGACGGCACCATGTACTCCGGCAGCATCGCGCCGAGATGGGCGCGCACTCCGGCGACGTCCGCACCCTCCGGACCGCTCACCGGGACGAGGTAGCCGACCAGGCGCTTGTCCCCGGGACGGTCCTCACGCACCACCACCACCGACTGGGCCACCGACGAGTGCGCAGTCAGCGCGGCCTCGACCTCACCCAGCTCGATACGGAAACCACGAACCTTCACCTGGTCATCGGTCCGCCCGAGATACTCCAACTGCCCATCGACATTCCAGCGGGCCAGGTCACCAGTACGGTACATCCGCTCACCCGGGGAGAACGGGTTGGCCACAAACCGCTCCGCGGTCAGCCCCGGCCGCTTGAGGTAGCCACGGGCCAGCTGGATGCCGGCCAGGTACAACTCACCCGCGACACCCACCGGCACCGGCCGCAACGCCGCGTCCAGCACATACACCTGGGTGTTCCAGACCGGGCGTCCGATGGGGACACTGCTTCTGCTGGTGTCGCTGTCACACGTCCATGCGGTGACCTCGACCGACGCCTCGGTGGGACCGTAGAGATTGTGAAGCGGAACGTCCAGTACGTTTCGGAACTGTCCGGCGATGTCACTGGGGAGCGCTTCGCCGCTGCAGAACACAGCTCGCAGGTCGGTACAGGCGGCGGCGGCCGGTTCGCGGAGGAAGGCCTGCAGCAGGGACGGAACGAAGTGCGCGATCGTGACACGTTCGCGTTGGATCAACTCGGCCAGGTACCCGGGATCGCGGTGGCCTGAGGGCTTGGCGACCACCACCGTCGCACCCTGGAGCAGCGGCCAGAAGAACTCCCGTACCGACACATCGAAACCGAAGGGGGTTTTCTGCAACACCCGTTCCGAGGCAGTCAAGTTGTAGGTGCCCTGCATCCAGGTCAGCCAGTTGACGATACCCGCGTGGGGTACGGCCACACCCTTCGGCTGTCCGGTGGAGCCGGAGGTGTAGATGACGTAGGCGGGGTGGGCGGGCAGCAGGGTGGTACGGCGCTCGGTGTCGGTGGGGTCGGTGTCCTCGATGTCCCCGAGTGCGGTGATGGTCCGGGGGTCGTCGACGGCCAGGTGCGACACCTCTCCGGCGGTGAGACGGGAGGCCAGATCCGTGCTGGTGAGCACCAGGAGGGGCCGGGCGTCGGCGAGGAGGTAGGTGATCCGCTCGGCGGGGTAGTCCGGGTCAACGGGTACATACGCACCGCCGGCCTTGACCACCGCAAGGAGGGCGACCACCAGGTCGACGGAGCGGTGCATCATCACCGCGACCAGCGACTCGGGTCCCACACCCCGGTCGATCAGGAACCGGGCGAGGCGGTTGGCCCGCGCGTTGAGGTCCGCGTAGGTCACCTCGACACCCTCGAAAACCACCGCGACCGCGTCCGGGGTGCGGGCAGCCTGGGCCTGGAACAGCTCCGGCAGCGTCGCCGCGGGCACCTCCCGGGCGGTGTCGTTCCAGTCCTCGAGAACCAGACGCTGCTCGGAGCGGCTCATCAACGTGATCTGGTGTACGCGTTCCTCCGCAGCGGAATGCGCCATCCAGTTCATCACGTCAAGGAATTTCGCAGCATGCTCGTGCACTGCTCCGCGGTTGTAAAGATCGGGGTTGGCATCCACAACCACGGACATGCTTCCGTCGGATGACCTGTCGTACACGGAAATCGACAGGTCATTGAAATTTATGCCACCAAGCCCGTGCGCACTGCCGGAAGCGTCACCAAATCTCAGATCGTAGTCAAAGGAGACGATATTGACCAGTAGGGGGTAAAGTCCGCTGCGCCCTACGAGTTTCAGGTCTCTGAGGATGTCCTCGTAGCGGTATCGCTGATGCCGCAAGGCATCTCGCATTCCGCGAGACACCTGCTTCACGAGCTCCCTCACTGTGGCCTTCGGCTGCACCGTGAGGCGCAGGGGAACGATATTCGCCGTCATTCCCGGGATGTCCCGCAATGCACTTTTTCTGCCCATTACAGGGACCCCGAGAATGACGTCCTCTTGTCCCGTTGCGCGATGCAGGTAGGCAGCGCTCGCGGCTATGGCCAGACCCGAGAGGCTCGTTCCCAGCCGACGTGCGGAGCTTCTGAGTTCCGCAGCGGCGCCGGGAGGGATGTGGAGCGTATGCCGTGTCAGTTCATGGGGTGTGATGGAAGGTTCCCGGCCGCTCAAGCTGACCGCTTGAGGGCGATCGGAAAGACGCTCCGTCCAGTACTGCCGGTCCAGTTCGAATTCTGCGGAGGCCCGGTAGTCGGCATCGGCATCCATCAGTACGGAACTCGAGGGAAGCGCACTGTCCGTGAGCGGTTCGCCGGCCAACAGCGCCGTGTAGACCGCAGCCACTCGGGAGGCTATCCGGGGTCCCGCGAGTCCGTCTGCGATGATGTGGTGAATTCGCTGATACCAGAAGAAGAGATCTTCGTCCATCTTGAAGACGGCCTGGGTGAAGAGTTCACCGCCCTGGAGATCCACTGGACGTCGCATGTCCGCCCGCATCCAACTCTCCGCGCTGGAACGGGGATCTTCCTCGCCGCTCACGTCGATCACGTGAAACAGCCAATCGCTCCGCAGGTCAAAGTATTGCCGCGGAACTTCGTCTGCGGTTCCCTCGAAGCGCAGACTAAAACAGTCGACTTCCAAGACGGCTCTTCGCGCGGCCGCCTCGAATAAGCCCGTGTCCACCTTTCCGTGAATCTCTATGTATTCACCCATGTTATAGATCGGATTATCCGGATTCAGTTGCTGTGCATGCCATACGCCAAGCTGTCCGGCCATCAGTTCACGACGGCCACCGTGCGATCCAGACATCTCCACACCTCGGTCAACGCTCGCGCTCCACACCAGGAGCAAACAAATTAAGCAATTTGACGGCAATGTTGATCCATTTCACCCTCTCAAGCCGAACTGGACACTGTCAATCTTCTTGGCGAAGTGGGTAATTAGCGGGCGTTTGATGTTGATTTATGATGGCTATTTCGAACCGCTTTGCCGCATTTGCCGCCGGCGCTCACAGATTGAAACGCCCGGAATCTCCACGATGGCGAGAATTTTTCTCCTACTCATTAACGCCGCTGCGCACCGACGTGTCCTCAAGCCCGCATAAGCCCGCGATCCGTCATACACATGGCTTCTGGATCTGATACCTGCCGGTAGCGCCATCTGCCAGAGATTGCCGATTCGGAAGCAGCGGCGAGCCGGAGCACACCCAAGACACCGTCGACCAATGCAAAGCACGTGCTGCCGCCACGCACAGAACCCCCGCTGCAACAAGCGGGCGGAGGCTCCCCGCCTCTCACCCGCGTCTGGATCACAGGGATCTGACCTGGTCTTATCTCCCGAGGTGGACCACTTGACCGTACAAGACACGATCTGCAACCTGTGCCATGCGGTGCCGTTGCAGCCCGAAACGGAGGTCAGCCCCGACAGGCTTCACTGCGGCCTCAGGCCGCGTCCCACAGGCCGGCGTCCAGGACGCGCGCCGAGTGAGCGGACACACCGGCGTTCCATCGGCTCCGTGCTGCGGCGGCGGCCGCGCTGTCGCGGTCGGCGATCGGGCGGAGCCGCTCGCTCAGTGCGGCGGCGACCTCCACGCCGGTGAAGTCGGCCCCGACCGCGACGGCGGGTAACGGCCTGGAGAGGAGGGCCCGTTCGGACAGCCTCCGCAGGTGGTTGTACACCGTACGTGCCAATGGCGAGATGGACCTGGCCTACGACAAGCCGGTGCCGGCCCCGGACAGCCAACTCGTGTGGCCCGACTTCTCGGGCCGAGGACACGGTCGAGGGCGACCCGCATGCACCCGTATTCCGTCGCCGGGCTGCCTGCCTCCCGCGCAGCGTATGTCTCCTGCCGCGCTCCACACGCCGGCGAAGCCGCCGTCGGCGATCAGGGCATCGCTCATGGACCGGGCGGCGGCCGTGGACTGGGACACAGGTTTTCCCCGCAAGGTGCGGGCGCAGCGAGAACGACGAAGGCAGCGGGCTGCCGATGCGGGGTGTGCCGAGCAGTCCGACGGGCGGACTGGCTGCGCGCAGCCACCGTGGGCGACCGTCACGCCGTCCGCCCCGACCGGCTCGTCTCGATCGCCGTCCAGGCCGCCGAACGGCAGCGCACCAGCCTGCCAGGCGTGAAGCCGGCCGCGGAACTGGTGCACACACTGGCGAAGGAGGTGGTGAGGTCGCGGGTGCCCGCGGCGACGACGAACGTCCGTATGAGGCGCCGGTGCGCGGTGGTGCTCGCCGGGCGGAGCGGTGCCGTGGTGAGGTGGGTGCGGGCACGGCGCATGACTTGCCGTGCATGTGCCTCGCTCAGGTGGAAGATCTCGGAGTGAGCAACCGGATCGCGGCGCCGACCGCCTTGTGCCGTTCGGCTGCCCTTCCGGGGCCGACGGAGCGGTCTGCGGTCTCGGACAGCCAGGTCCGACGGGGGTCTCGCGGCGTTTCGGATGCCGGTCGGGGACCGTAGTGCTGCCGAGCATCGATGAGCTTCGATGTGAAGTCGCCAGTAGTGACCTTCAGAGCTTGGGGCGACCGCGCTTCAGATCGGCCCTGGGATCCGAGGGCCGTGTCCGCGTCCAGTCCTTGCCCGGCCGCCAGAACGGCGGCCGGGCAAGGCTGGGCAAGGCTGGGCAAGGCTGGGCAAGGCTGGGATCAGCCGGTGGCCAATTCCCTGGCACCGGCGATTCGGGTCACCAGGGGGGCGTGGGGTAGGCCTGTATCGAGGAGTGCTCGGATGAGTCGTAGACAGAGGCCACGGTTACCGCGCCGAAGGCCAGCACGCCTGCTGCCAGTGCTGCCACCATTGCGCCCAGCCGCTTTCGCCCGATGCGTCGTTTCACTTGTCGGTCTTCCTTCCATGAGGAACTTGGTCGGTGCGGGGTAGTGCACGAAGAGCATGATCCATTCCATGCGCGCCCAACGCCCCGGAACCTGGGCTGTGCACGCAGAGACCAGAAGTCGTGCGCTCACGAGGGCGGGCGTGGCCCGCGATTTCTCAGGTGAGCCGTGCGATCGGGAGTCTCACGACATATCCGATGAAACGGCGTTCGGCCTGGGACGACGGGTAGGCCTTCCGCTGCCTGCGGTCCGACGAGCAGTGCTGAGCCCCCGCCCCTGCCCGTCCTCACCGTCTCGTCCGTGCCGGCCACGGGCTCCGGGGCGCTCCCGGACCACGGTCGACGCTCGGGCGTACCCGAGGCCGTCCCACCGAAGCCGAGAGCCGCCGCTACGTGGTGGAGCTTGGGGCATGTGCGTTCCGGCGCGGTGTCGTCCTGGGCAGTTGCTCCACCGCATGTGATGCGACCTGACGGCAAGACGGGCGACCGTGGTCATGGCAGCGCTTCGCTGCCTGCCGCGGGGTGGACAGCTCTTCGCGCACTACGGCGTGTGGGGCGGCCTGTCGGAGGCCGACCGCAGCCGTCGGACGGGAGGCGATGCCGTGCCCGCCTCCTCGTGACGTCCTCTCCTTTCCTCTCCTGTCCTCTCCTGTCCTCTCCTGTCTCTCTTGTCCTCTCCGACGGCCGGCGGTGTCGCCGTTGCGACATGACACACCTGTGCCATCGGAATCGAGTGACAGCGATGTCATCGCCGCCGGATTCTGGCGAGCGCATGAACAGCAGGTCGCTTGTGAGGGAAGGCATGGGAGTGAAGAGACGTATCCGCCTGGCGGCGGCAACATCCGTGGGTCTCGCGCTGATCGTCGGGGTCGTGCCTCCGGTGTTCGCCGGTCCCGCGGAACCGAAGGGCGGGGCGGTCCCTTCCACATCGCCCGGTGACACGGCGACCGTGCGCCTGATCACGGGCGACAGAGTGACCGTCAGCACTGTGGCAGGCGGTCGGAGCACGGCCGGCATAGAGCCCGGCCCGGGGCGGGAGAGCATCGTCTTCCGTACGGTGGAGCAGGACGGCCGTCTGACCGTCCTTCCGTCGGATGCGGCGGAACTGGTTTCCGCCGGACGAGTCGATCGCACCCTGTTCGACGTGACCGCGCTCGTGGCGCAGCACTACGACGAGGCACACACCGACGCGCTGCCTCTGATCATGGGAGACACCGCGGACGGGAGTGGCCCGGCGGCCCGGGAACTCACCTCCTTCGCCGACGACGGCTCCCAGGTACGCGAGTTGAGAAGCCTCAGGGCGCGAGCGGTGCGGGTCGGGCAGGATCGCCTCGACGCCTTCTGGAAGCGGTTCGTCCCGGCCGGCGACGAGTTGACGGCCACCGCGCTCTCGGCCACGCCCAGGATGTGGCTGGACGAACGCGTGAAGCCGGTCCTCGACCGCAGCACGCGTCAGATCGGAGCCCCCACCGCCTGGGAAGGCGGCTACCGGGGCGACGGTGTGAAGGTGGCGGTCCTGGACACGGGGGTGGATGCCGCGCACCCCGATCTGGCCGGACGTATCGCGGAGGCCAGGGACTTCTCCGGCAGTGCTTCCGGTACGGCTGACGCTTTCGGCCACGGTACGCACGTCGCCTCGGTCGTCGGGGGCAGCGGTGCCGCGTCCGGCGGCAGCCGCAAGGGTGTGGCTCCTGACGCCGACCTCCTGATCGGCAAGGTTCTCGGCGACGACGGCTACGGCTCCGAGTCCCAGGCGATCGCCGGCATGGAGTGGGCAGCCGCCGAGGGAGCCAAGGTCGTCAACATGAGCCTGGGCTCGGACCAGAGGACCGACGGCACCGATCCCATGGGCCTCGCGCTGAACGAGCTGAGCCGGCGGACCGGAACCCTCTTCGTCGTGGCCGCGGGCAACAGCGGCGAGCAGGGGCCGGGCACGGTCGGCTCACCCGGCGCGGCGGACGCGGCCCTGACCGTCGGCGCCGTCGACCGGGACGACACGCTCGCGGCGTTCTCCAGCCGCGGCCCCAGGTTCGGGGACGCCGCGGTGAAGCCCGACGTCACCGCACCCGGTGTCGGGATCGTCGCCGCCAGGGCGGCGGGCACCACGATGGGCGACCCCGTCGACGAGCAGTACGTGGCGGCGAGCGGCACCTCCATGGCCACGCCTCATGTGGCGGGCGCCGCCGCGCTGCTCGCCCAGCGCCACCCCGACTGGAGCGGTCCCGCGCTGAAGGACGCCCTCGTCAGCACGTCCCACCGGGAGGCCGGCCAGAAGGTCACCGAACAGGGCGGCGGACGCATCGACGTCGCCGCCGCCCTCGGTCCGGTGTCCGCGACCGGCACGATCGCGCTCGGCACCTTCGAGACCGGCGCCGCCACCCCGCGCACCGTGCAACTGCGCTACGCCAACGGCTCCGACAAGGACGTCACCCTCGCCCTCACCCCCACCTGGTCCGCGGCGGACAGCGGCACCGTCCCGGCCGAGGCGGTCCGGCTGGGCGCCGGCACCGTCCGCGTCCCGGCCGGAGCAACGGTCGAGGTACCGCTGACGGTCGACCCGGCGCAGGTGCGCAAGGGGCAGTACTACGGCTACGTCACGGGCGCGACCGCGGACGGATCGGTGGCGGTGCACACGACGCTCAGCCTGGTCGTCCGACGCCCCATCCACAAGATCACGGTCAGGACGTACGACAAGGACGGCCACCGCGTCCAGGCCCTGCCGATGATCTGGGGTGCCGAGGGCTACGTCGACTACACGGACCCGGTCAGGGCTGTCGCGGAGGTCGAGGAGGGTCTCTACACGGTCACCCACACCTCGCTCGACGTGGCGAGTGACGGCCAGGAGCTGCGTGAGGTGATCCTGCCCGAGGTCGACGTCACCAAGGACACGGTCGTCACGGTGGACGCCCGCAGCACACGCAAGGTGGACATCCGCACCCCCAGGCCGGCCGAGCAGCGCGGAACTCTCAGCTACCAGACGTATCGCGAACTCGACGGGCACGGCGCCCTCCAGGGCACGATGTTCTTCGACAACGCCAAGCGTCTGTACGTCAGCCCCACGCCGACTGTCAGGCACGGCACCTTCGAGTTCTCCTCGCGGTGGCAGCTCGTCGCCCCGCTCCTCGAGGCGACCGTCCTCGGAACAGGGGCGAAACTGAACGCCTACTACATGCCCGAGTCGCCCCTGATCGACGACGGGAGCACACTCACCGTCGTGGACGCCGGGGACGCCGCCGCTCCCTCGTTCGCGCATGTCCGCGGCAAGGCCGCGGTCATCACCAATGCCCGAGGAGTTGCCCAGCAGCCGGTGATCGAGCGGGCCGCGACGGCCGGCGCCCGAGCCGTCGTACTCATCCATTACGACGACAATCCCTGGACCCGGTGGACCCCTGACGGCGAGCGCCTGCGCCTGCCGACGATCCGCGTCGGCGCGCGGACCGGAGCCGACATACTCGCACGGGCCGAGCGGCACACCACGAGGCTGCACCTCGCGGGCACGGCGCGCAGCCCGTACCTGTACGACGTCATGCAGGTCTCCAGGCAGCGCGTTCCGGGCCAGGTCCGCTATGACGTCTCCGCCGCGAACAGCTCGATCGTCCGGACCACCTACGCCGACAACGGCGGCACCGGCTGGGCCGCAGAGCAGCGCTTCGGGTGGCGGCCGGTCCAGGACACCGCCTGGCTGCAGTACACCCGGTATGTGCCGACCGGTTTCCAGCGGACCGAGTACATCAGTGCCGACGACACGACGTGGCAGCACCTGGTTCACCACCGCACGTATGACGTCGACGTTCCCCTGTCCCTCGGAATGCGGGACACCCCCCGTATCTACCGAGCCGGCACACGTGCGGAGGAGACCTGGCAGGGAGCCGTCGTACGCCCGTCGATTCCCGCCGGCTTCACGGACCCGACCGTGCGGGACGGCAACGTACTGCGCCTGCGGATCCCGGAGTTCACCGACTCGCAGGCCGGCCACTGGTCGCGCCTGCTGCCGGCGGGCGACGGTGGCGTCGGCGGTGGCGTCAGGACGTCCGAGGCGCCGCAGACCGGAGACTCGGCCGGCGCCGTGCTCTACCGCAACGGCGAGAAGGCCGAGGAACTGGCCGACGCCTGGACGGACGTGGAGGTGCCCACCGGCACGGCGGACTACCGGCTGGACCTGACGACTCGACGAGCGTCCGACGCCTGGCGGTACGGCACCGCCACGGACACCTCCTGGTCCTTCCGGTCGGGGAGCACGGGTACCCCTGTCGCACTGAACCTGTTGCAGCTCGACTACGAGGTACCGGTGGCGTCGGACAACTCGCTCCGGGCGAGCCGGAAGTACGACATCGTCGTCAAGGTCCGCGCTCAGGACGGACTGCCGTCCCCCCGCGGGGTGAGGACCCGCGTGGAGACGTCGTACGACGACGGGAGGACCTGGCAGCGCGCCCAAGTTCGCGTGCGCGCCCATGACGAGTTCCAGGCCACCGTCACTCGGCCCTCGGCGGCGCGTGGGGACACCCCGGTGACCTTGCGTGTCATCGCGGAGGACGCCACGGGCAACTCCGTCCGCCAGACGGTCCGACGAGCCTTCCTGCACACCGGCTGAACCAGCCCCGGCCGACTCCCTCCCCCTGTAGTACGCTTTTCAACTGTTGCGTGCTGCAGTTCGGGGAGGGAACCCGCGGTGCTGGAAGCGGTGGGAGTTCCGGAACCGGCGGAATCCGTCTACCGACTCCTCGTCGCCTCCGGCCGGGCCACCGCCGACGACATCGGCCGCCGCACCCGCATGGATCCGACGGCAGTCGGACGGGCCCTCGACACCCTGACCTCCATGGGCCTGGTGAGCCACACCGACGGGGAGCCCCGCGCCTTCGGGGCGGTCCCCCCTGACGTCGCCCTCCTGCCACGGATCAAGAGCAGTGCCGACGCGTTGGACCGGGCGCGCGTCGAGGCCGCCAGACTGATCGAGTCCTACCAGGACACCGCGCGGCGCCACCACGCCGGTCAGCTGCTGGAGGTCGTCACCGGAGCCGAAGCACTCCGCCAGCACCTCCGGCAGTTACAGACGGCCGCTCGCCACGAGATGCTGTGGTTCTGCAAGGCCCAGTACGTGGCCATGCCGTCCGGTAGCAACACGGAGGAGTTCGAGGCGCTGGCGCGCGGCGTCCGGTACCGCGTCCTGTACGAGAAGGCGTTCTTCGACGACGACGGGGCCGTGGACAACGTGGTGGCGGGCGTGCGGGCCGGCGAGATCGCCCGATCCGTCCCCCAACTGCCGCTGCGGCTGGCGATCGCCGACCGCTCCGTCGCTATCTTTCCCCTGGTACCGGGCGGACCGGAGGGCAGCCCCGACGAACCCACCACAGCGCTGGTACGGGACAGCAACCTGCTCAGCGCGCTGCTCGCCCTCTTCGAACGCTACTGGGAGGACGCCGTGCCGTTGAACGTCGGCGACACCGAGGCCGGCCACCCCGGTGCCGCGCCCGATTCCGCCCCCCTCTCGGCGACCCGGCTCAAGCTGCTCTCTCTGCTGGTGACAGGAGTCGCCGACAAGGCGATCGCCTCGCACATGGGCCTGAGCAGACGCACGGTTCAACGGCACATTCAGCACATGATGGAACTCGTGGGAGCGGAGACACGCATGCAACTGGCGTGGCAGGCCGCGCGGCGCGGGTGGCTGTGACGCCGGGGGCGGCCTGCGTCAGGGGGCGGCCGTCACACCGGACGGACCCCGTCGTGCTCGCGGTCGCCTCCGTCGGCCACCGCGTGTCCCGCCCCGCGCCCCTCAGCGCGCGCCACGATCAGGCCGTCGCGCACCCGGACCGCCGCCTCGGTGGCGTCGTCCGGCGTATCCCGGCCGATGGCCGCCGGCACCGTGCCGAGGTCGTCGAAGACGAGGCGCGGGCGGGGCAGGTCCTCGGGGGCGAAGACGCGGCGCAGGCAGGCGAGGAGGTCGACGAGGCGCAGACGGGCCAGGCGGCCGGTCCCGGTGGGGTCGTCGGTGACCACGACGAAGGTCAGCGCGTCGCCCGGTCGTACCGAGCGCATCGCCTCCTCGGCCGCCGACAGGCGTCGTACGCCCAGGACGACCACCACGCCGTCGTCGTCCACATCGATCCGGCGGCCCGTGATCTCGTCGCGGAGGCCTCCGGGGGGCGTCCACGTGTCCCGCGCCGGGCGGGCCGGGGCCACGAAGGGCAGGTGGGGCGGTTCCGTGTCGGCGGGGAAACCGATGCCGGCCAGGTGCTCGGCGGCCCGGACGAGGTCGAAGGGGTCGCCCGCGCCGGGGGCGTTCTCGGCCAGGCCCGCCGCGCCGTGCAGGAGGGTCAGGGTCAGCTCGGCCAGGCGCACCGGGCGGGTGCGCGGGTCGAGGGCCGACGCGAGCAACAGCGCCTCGAACCTGACCAGTTCGGCCAGGGCGGCGCGGGCCGGGTCGGTGTCGAGGACGCCGGTCAATGAGCGCAGCCGGAGCCGGCCGCTGCCCGCGAAGGGGAGTCTTTCCAGCCAGACCCGGGCGAACGCGGCCAGGGCCCGACCGGCCGAGTCGGGAGACCGCGCCGGCGGCTGTGCGGCGGCCCAGGAACGTTCGGCGATGTCCGCCAGCACCGCCAGGTACAGCTCACGCTTGCCCGTGAAGTTGGAGTAGACGGCACCCCTGGTCAACTCGGCGTGTTCGGCGATCCGGTCGACCTTCGCCTCGGCGTACCCGTGCTCGGCGAACTCCCGCCGGGCCGCGACCAGCACCGCCGCGCGGGTCCGCTCCTGCTGCTGCGCCCGGGTCAGCCTCGCCATCCGTGCCCCCTTCCGCTGCCGGCGTGCCATGATACAGACAGCATCCAGATGTTGATGTCATCGGAATACAGCGAACATTGGGTGGTCATGGACGAAACCCGTACGACCGACCGCGACCTGCTGGTCCTGCACGCCCTGCGCTGCGCCGGTACCGCGAGCCTCACCCGGCTCCAGCAGTTCACCGGGTTCGACGAGGACGACGTCGAGTCCGAGCTCATCGACCTCGGCGCCGCCGGTCTCGTCACGCGCATGTCCGGCCCCCTGTCCGGTGGTTGGAGCCTCACGGACGCCGGACGCGACGCCGACGCCCGCCGGATCACCGCCGAACTCGACGCGACCGGCCGCCGCGGGGACGTGACGGCGGCGTACGACCGGTTCCTCGTCCTCAACCCGGAGCTGCTCGACCTCTGCACGGCGTGGCAACTGCGCACCGTCGACGGTGTCTTGACCACCAACGACCATGACGACCACGGCTACGACGCCCGGGTGCTCGACCTGTTCGCCGGCCTCGACCGGCGGCTGGCCGTCGTGTGCGCGGAACTGGCCGCCGTACTCCCCCGGTTCGGGCGGTACCGGGAGCGGCTCGGTGATGCGCTCGGGCGGGCTGCCGGTGGGGAGTTGGAGTTTGTGGCCGACAGTACGGCGTCGTATCACACGATCTGGGCGGAGCTGCATGAGGACCAGCTCGCGACGCTGGGGATGCGGCGATGAAGTGGATCCGGGTTCTCCCCGCGGGAGTTGAGGAGACCGCCGACACGCTCGGCGGCAAGGCGGCCGGGCTCGCGCTGCTGGACCGGCTCGGGTTGCGGGTTCCGGCCGGGTTCGTGGTCACGACCGGGGCCTGCCGCGCGTTTCTGCTCGACGGGCGGCTTCCTGACGGGCTTGCGGAGGAACTCGCGGCGGGTGTGGGCGAGTTGGAGCGCTCGACCGGGCGGGTCTTCGGCGGGGCGCGGCAACCGCTCGTGGTGTCCGTGCGGTCCGGGGCGTCCGTGTCGATGCCGGGGATGATGAGCACGGTCCTCAACCTCGGCCTCACGAACGAGGCGACGGAGGGGCTGGCCGCCGAGACCGGTGACCGGTCGTTCGCGCTGGACTCGCGGCTGCGCTTCCTGTCGGGTTTCGCCGCCGCCGTCACGGACCCGCAGCGGTCGGTACCGGACGACGCGGCACGGCAGTTGGAGTGGGCGGTCGAGGCCGTGTTCGCGTCCTGGGACACTCCGCGCGCCCGCACCTACCGCACGCTGCACGACATCCCGGACGACCTCGGGACGGCCGTCGTCGTCCAGGCGATGGTGTTCGGCAACCGGGACGAACACAGCGGTACCGGGGTCGCGTTCAGCCGCGACCCCAACACCGGGGAGAACGTGCCGTACGGCGAGGTGCTGTTCCGGAGCCAGGGCGAGGAGGTCGTCTCGGGTGTCTCGGCCACCCTTCCGCTGCGGGCGCTTGCCGAGCGGGAGCCGGGTGTGTGGGCGGAGCTGGTCGATGCCCTGGGTCGGATCGAGGCGCACTACCGGGACGCCTGCTATGCCGAATTCACGTTCCAGTCGGGCGAGTTGTGGATGCTCCAGGTGCGGCCCGGCCGGTTCGTCGGAGGCGCGGCGGTCCGGGTGGCGACCGAACTCGCCGACTCGCACGTCATCGAGCGGCGGGAAGCGCTGCTGCGGGTCTCGCCCCGGCAGCTGCGGCACGTCCGTACACCGCGCATCGCGTCGTCCGTGGAGACCGACGTGCTCGCGCGGGGGCTCGGCGCCTGCCCGGGGGTCGCGGCCGGGCGGGTGGCGACCATGGCGGAGAGCGCGGTACGGATGGCACGGGACGGCGTCCCGGTCGTCCTCGTACGGCCGGAGACCTCCCCGAACGACCTGCACGGCCTCGCCGCCGCCAACGGCATCGTCACCGCGCGCGGCGGCCCCGCCAGCCATGCCGCCGTGGTCGCCCGCGCGATGGGCAAGCCGGCCGTGGTGGGCGTCAACGACCTCACCGTGGACAGCGGTTCGCTCACCGTCGGCGGGCGCACCCTCACCGAAGGCGCCCTCGTCACCATCGACGGCACCAGCGGCGAGGTCGCCCTCGGCAGCCCCCGCGTCGTCACGGACACCACCGACGACCACCTACGGCGGCTCCTCGCCTGGGCCGACGACGTCTCGGGCGACCACTCCGCACGCGACGAGACCGAGCGCCTCGACGCGGCTCACGCCGTACTGCGGCGTCGCTGAACCCGCCTCTGTCTGCACTGTCTGCACTGTCTGCACTGCGAGGAGATCTGCATATGGCGACCAGGCACGTGTACTTGGTACGGCACGGCGTGGCCGACCCGTTCGGCGAGCTGACCGACGTCGGGCAACGGCAGTCGGAACTGGTCGGGCAGCGGCTCGCCGGGCTCCCGATCGACGCGGTGTGGCACTCGCCCCTCCCCCGGGCCGTGCGGTCCGCGCGGATCGTGGGCGGCCACCTGCCGAACGCGGCCGTACGGGAGGCGGCCGAGCTGGTCGACCACGTGCCGTACGTCCCGGCCGGGGCGCCGCCGGAGTGGGCGCCGTTCTTCGACGGGTACGGCGCCGAGGAGGCCGCCGAGGCGAAGCTCCGCGCCGGCGCCCTGACCGACCGGTTCGCCGGCCCCGCCGACACCGAGACCCACGAGGTCCTCGTCACCCATGCCTACCAGGTCGCCTGGCTCGTCCGGCACGCCCTCGACGCACCGCCGGTCCGCTGGCTCGGCCTGAACTGCGGGAACACGGCGTTGACGGTGATCCAGTACCGGGACGGCGGCTCGGCGCCGACCGTGGTTCTCTACAACGACATGGGGCATCTGCCTGCCGAGCTGCGGTGGACGGGGTTCGGGGCGGGTACGCGGCCATGAGATCGACAAAAGCGCTCCCGGACTCGCACGGGCCCCATGCCCACTCTGGCGGTGATCGCGCCAGGAGCGGGGGCGCGATCACCGCCAACGCGGCGCGGAGGTCTCGGCCCGCTGGGCCTTGCTCCGGGAGGGGGGTGGCTGTCAGCCGTTGGTGAAACGGCCTGCCTGGGCGAGGATCTGCTCCGGGTCGTCGGTCGGCGGGTAGATCCAGATCGCGTTGATGTTCCGCTTGAGCGTCTTGGCTTCCGGCCCGGTCAGCACGACCGTGCGCTCCCAGCCCTCGGTGTAGACGGCACCGGCGGGGCCGAGGTCGAGGCAGGTGACGTAGGGGTCGGGGCTGAAGGGCAGCGGGGTGTTGCCCAGGAGGTCGGCCGCCACGTTGTGTCCGGCGAACTTCCCCATGGGCAGGGCGTGCTGGCAGGACTGCGTCGTGGAGCGGCCGTCCTCCGCGGGGGCGAGCGCGGTGTCGCCCGCCGCGTAGACGTCGGGCACTCCGACGACCCGCAGGTGTGCGTCCACAGTCAGCCGGCCCAGCCGGTCGCGTTCGCCGGGGATCTGGGCCGTGAGGGGACTCGCGGTCATACCGGCCGTCCATACGACGGTTGCCGCGGGGATCACTTCGCCGTCCGAGAGGGTGACGTCCTGGCGGGTCGCCGAGGCCACGGTGCGTCCCAGGCGTCGCTGGATCTTCAGTTCGTCGATCGCGTCGTCGATGGTCGGGCGTGGGCCCTGGCCGAGTTCCGGGCCCACGACGTCGGCCCGGTCGACCAGAACGACCCGGACGTCCTCCGTCGCGCCATGGCGGCCGGCGATCGCGTGGAGTCGCTCGCACAGCGCGGTGGCGGTCTCCAGGCCGGTGAAGCCGGAGCCGACCACGACGGCGGTGTACTGGCCCCGGGACGAGGCCCGTTCGGGCAGCCGCCGCAGGTGGTTGTCGAGGGCGGCGGCCGTGGAGAGGGTGTCGACGTCGAAGACTTCCTGCGAGCCCGGGAAGTCGGGCCGTACGAGTTGGCTGCCCGTGGCCAGCACCAACTTGTCGTAGGCCAGGTCCAGTTCCTCACCGCCGCGTCCGACGGCACGTACGGTGTGCGCCTCGGTGTCGATCCCCGTGACGGTCGCCGTGATGCGGCGTACGCCGATCGGGCCGAGGACGCGGTCGAGGGCGACCCGCATGCCTTCGGGGGCGTCCTCGTACAGGCGGGGCCGGATGACCAGGTCGTCGCCGCCGCTGACGAGTGTCACCCGCAGTTCGTCGCCGGAGTCCCCCGCCTCGCGGGCGGCACGTACGGCTCCTGCCGCGCTCCACACGCCTGCGAATCCGCCGCCGATGATCAGGACATCCTTCATGAACTTCTCCGTTTTCGAGCCGGAAAGTGATGAGCCGGTGCTCCGCGAGCAGGGGCTGTCTGCTGCTGCGGCCTCCCTCGGGGCCGCCTCGCAGCGCATATTCTGGACATTACATATCCTGGATATTCAATGTCAAGATCTCTTGGGCTTCGATCCTGGACATGTAATGTCCGTAATATGCGAATGGCTAAAGGCGTCGAGTGGGCCCTGCACACGCTGCTGAACCTGGACATGACCGGCGGCGGACCGGTGGGCAGCGGCCAGCTCGCCGAGGCCCACGGCCTCTCGCCCTCCTACCTCAACAAACAGCTGCAGCAGCTCGCCCGGGCGCGACTCGTGGTCTCCGTACCCGGTCCACGCGGAGGTTTCCGGCTGGCCAGGCCCCTCGAGGCCATCACCCTCCTGGATGTGGTGGAGGCCATCGAGGGAACCGCCGAGGTCTTTCACTGCACCGAGATCCGCTGCTCCGGCAAGATCGGCGAGCTGTCACCGCCACCGACAGGCGCATGCGCCGTCAACGCGGCCATGCGCAGGGCGGAACAGGCCTATCACCAGGCGCTGGCCGCCCAGAGTCTTGCCGACATCAGGGCGGAACTGGACCGCTCCCCGGCGGTCCGGCGGATAGTGCGCTCCGCGCTGAACTAATTTCATACGATACGGTATCGAATGAGTCGATAGCTGTAGTGTGGCTTCATGACCGCCAACGATCCAGACAGAGCCACCGCCCCACGCGCCACCGATCGCCCCGGGGACGAATCGCCCTTCGCTCTCGGCCTGCTGCTGCGCCGGGCGCACGCGCACGCCGCCGCGGTGATGACGGAGGCGCTTCGGCCGCTCGGCATCGAGTTGCGGCATTTCGCCGTACTGATCGTGCTGGTCGACCGCGGGCCCACGGTGCAGCGGGACCTGGCGGCGGCGACGGGGTCGGACAAGGCGGGAATCATGCGGGTCGTGGACGACCTGGAGCACAGGGGCCTGGCCGTACGGAAGACGGTTCCGGGAGACCGGCGGGTGCGGGCAGTGGAGATCACGCCTCAGGGCATCGAGCTCTTCGACGCGGCCCATGTGGCGGCGGAGCCACTGGCCGAGCGCCTGGTCGCCGAGCTGGGGACCGGCGAGTCCGCGCAGCTGACGGATCTGCTGACCCGGTTCGCCCACCCCGCAGGCGGCGAGGCGTAGGCGCACCCCCGCACCGGCCGCCCGCCGCGTGGGCGCGCCGACGCCCCATGCGGCTTCCGCGGCGAACCCGACCTCGGGGACTGCGCGCATGACATCCCGGGGCGGGGCGCCACACGGCGTCCATGACCCCGGGGTTACGCGGCGAGGCGCTCCGCGAGTTCCTTGGCCTTGGCGGTCGCGTCCCCGAAGGCGCGCTCACGGGAGGCCTCGTAGAGGGGGACCAGTTCGGACATGGCCGGGTTGCGGGGGGCCATGGTGAGTTCCGGGACGATGAATTCAAGATCCAGGCCCAGGCTGCCCTCGAGGACGGCCTCCAGGTAGTTCTGGACGAACTCGTAGCCCTCGCGCGGGGTGCCCGGCGCGTAGGAGCCGCCGCGGCTGGCGACCACGACGACCGGCTTGCCTTGGGCGGAGGGAGTCTCCCCCGTGGTGCGGCCGAGCAGGATCACGTTGTCCAGCCACGCCTTGAGGGTCGACGGGATCGAGTAGTTGTACATGGGGGCGCCGATCAGGACGGCGTCCGCCCTCTCCAGTTCCTCGACGAGCTCCACGCGCGCGGCGAACGCGGCGGACTGCTCCGGGGTGCGCGCGGACGGGGCGGCATTGCCGGCGGACCAGGCGTCGGCGGTGATGTGCGGGACGGGGTCGGTGGCGAGGTCGCGGTAGACGACCGTGCCCTCCGGGTGCTGCTCTTCCCATGCCTCACGGAAGGCGGCCGCGACCGAACGGGACGAGGACGCCTCGCCGGGGAACACGGACGAGTCGATGTGCAGCAGCGTGGCCATGGCTTTCTCCAAGGATCGGCGCCCGAGGCGGGAAACCTGGGCGGATGGCTCGTACTCGACGTTAGTTAAACACGAGACGGTATTGAATGATACTGTCGCGACTGTAACAGAAAGTGGACGCGCTGAGCGGATGGGAGGTAGACGATCTTGGACGTCTACGAGGCGGTAACGAGCCGACGGGCGGTGCGCGGATTCACCGACCGGCAGGTCCCGAGGGAGTCGCTGCAACGTGTGCTGTCCGCCGCGGCCTGGGCGCCGTCCGCATCGAACCTCCAGCCGTGGCACGCCTATGTACTGACCGGCGGACAGCTGGCCGAGCTCAAGAAGCGCACCGGTGAGCGACTGGCCGCGGGCGACCCCTGGGACGAGCCGGAGTACGAGCAGTACCCGCCCGCGCTGAAGTCCCCCTACCTCGAGCGCCGTTCCGCCTTCGGTGAGCAGCGCTACGGCGCACTCGGCATTCCGCGCGAGGACCTGGAGGCGCGCCAGAGGGCCGCTTCCGCGAACTGGGACTGCTTCGGCGCGCCCGCCGCCCTGTTCTGCTACATCGACCGCGACCTGGGCCCGGCCCAGTGGTCCGACGTCGGCATGTTTCTGCAGACCGTCATGCTGCTGCTCCGCGCCGAAGGGCTGCACAGTTGTACGCAGATGGCCTGGGCGAAGTACCACAGGACCGTCGCGGCGGTCCTGTCACCCCCGGAGGAGCTCATCCTCTTCTGCGGCATGTCGATCGGATTCGAGGACGTCACGGTGGGTCACAGCCGTACGGGCCGTGCGCCGCTCGACGAGACGGTCACGTTCGTCGACGGCCACTGACTCCCCCATGGCGTGATCCCCATGTTGCCCATGAATGTCGGCGACGGTGTCACACATCGTGTCGCCGCCCGGTCCTAGTGGGGGAATCGATCCGAATCAGTGGCGCGTGGCGGGAAAGGCGGACCATGAGGGTTACTCGTCGCCGGAAACCAGTCCCCTCGGCACACTCGGGCTCCCGCGGAGGCGACTTCGCCCGGCCGCCCGGGGATCCGACGTCGGCGGGTCTGCGCGACCTTCCCCGTCCCGTGGCCGTGGTGGTGGGCGCCGGTGGCGTGCTCGGGGCGGCGCATGTCGGTGTCGGGTACGCGCTGGAGCAGCGCGGATTCGTACCGGACATGATCATCGGGACTTCGGTGGGTGCCCTCAACGGCGCCATCGCCGCCGCCCACCCCGACCGGGCCGCGCCGTGGCTGGACCATGTGTGGACCCAGTTGCGCCGCCGTGAGGTGTATCCGCTCGGCTATCTGTCCTCACGGGCCAGCATCTTCACCGATCGCGGTCTGCGTCGGCTGATCGCCCGCGCTGGACTGCCGTCCCGGATCGAGCAGTTGGCGGTCCCGTTCACCGCGGTGGCCATGGACCTGGTCACCGGTGTTCCGGTGCTGCTCGACCACGGAGACCTGGAGTCCGCGCTGCTGGCCAGCGCGGCCATCCCCGGGATGCTGCCCCCGGTGGACCGTGCGGGCCGGACGCTCGTCGACGGCGGCGTGATCGCCTATGTCCCGGTGCTGGCGGCCCGGCAGGCCGGGGCGGCCAGCGTGGTCGTGGTGGCGACCGGACCGGAGAGCTCGCCGCTTCGCCCCACCAATCCGCGCCGCCGTGCCAGTGCGGTGGCCGCCAGGGCCGGCCTGCTGCTGTTGCACCATCAGATCGAGCGTGACCTGCATGAGGTGTCCCAGCACATCCCGACGGTCGTGCTGCCCACCGGCATCGAGGCCTGGCCCGCCCCGTGGGACTTCGGCCATTCCCAGCGGCTGATCAGCACCGCGTGCCTCGCGGCGGGGCGCTTTCTCGACGGGCTGCGCATCAGTGGGCCGGGGCTGTACCGGGCCGACGGCCCTTCGGCGACATCCGCCGGCCCCGGCGAGGCGTCAACTTCTTCCATAGTGGGGGTCAGCCTGTGAGTACCATCGCGTTCCTCAACATCGGCATGCACGGGCACATCAACCCGACGCTGCCGGTCGTGGCCGAACTCGTCCGGCGGGGCCACACCGTCACCTACCACACCTCGCCCGTGTTCCGTGAGGAGATCGAGGCCACCGGCGCGACCGTGTACCCCTACCCCGAGGGCACCGTGGCGGTCCCCGATCCGCCGACGCCGGTCACCTGGATGGAGGCGCTCGCGAGCACCGCCGTCCGCCTGCTGCCCACCGTGCTCGGCGACCTGCGCCGCGACCGGCCCGATCTGATCGTCCACGACAGTGCCTGTCTGTGGGGCGCGGTCGCCGCACGCGAACTCGGGGTGCCGGCCGCCTCGTCGTTCACCACGTTCGCCCTCAACCGGCATGTCCCCAGCCCCACCCGCGGCTCCATGGACCTGCTGACCGCGGCGACGAGCCGGCCCCGCAGCGTCCAGGGCTACCTGCGGTCCCGCTGGGAGCTGCACCGCCGCTACGACACACGTGGGCTGCCCCTGCTCGACCTGGCGGACATCCGTCAGCCGCTCAATCTGGTCTACACCTCACGGGCGTTCCAGCCCGCCGTCGAGGACTTCGACCAGTCCTACCGGTTTGTCGGCCCGAGCATCGGCGCCCGCCCCGTCGACCCGTCGTTCCCGGTCGACCGGCTGCAGGACCCGGTGCTCTACGCCTCGCTGGGCACGGTGTTCAACGCCGACCGGCAGCTGCTGCGCAGCTTCGCCACCGCGCTCGCCCCGCTGGGCGGCACCGTGGTCGTCTCCACCGGGCAGACCGATCCCGACGCGCTGGATCCGCTGCCGGCCAACGTGCTCACCCGCCGCTTCGTGCCGCAACCGGAGGTGCTGTCCCGCGCTGCGCTGTTCGTCACCCACGGCGGGATGAACAGCGTCAACGAGGCCATGTACGCCGGGGTTCCGCTGCTGGTGGTCCCGCAGGGTGCCGATCAGCCGCTGGTGGCCCGGCGCGTCGTCGAACTCGGTGCCGGCCTGTCGATGCGTACCCAGGACGTCGCAAGGGGCTCGGTGCGTGTCCTCGCCCGGCGCCTGCTCCACGAGCCCCGGTTCCGTACCGCCGCGACCACCCTGCGGGAGGCCCAGCGGGAGGCGGGCGGATACCGGCGCGCCGCCGACGAACTCGAGCGGTATCTGCAGGGGGCCGGACCGGCCAGTCGGTCGGCTCCGGCGGTCCGGCACAGCGAGGCCGAGTGATGTCACCGGCCGTCGTTGTCCTGCTGGTGTTCGCCGGGCTGTCGGAGGCCGCCGGTCGGATACTGCCGCTGGCGGCTCGCCGGCCCGGCATGTCGCGGACTGTCGTGGCCGGGTTGATGCTGGCCGCAGGCCTCGTCGAGGCTGCCGTCTTCGCGCTGTGGCCGCTGACCGCGTGGACCCTGGCCGAACTGGTGCTGTCCGCTCCGCCGCCCGGCTCCGGCCTGGTGTGGACACCGGGCGTGGTCGCCCCGCTGGTGCTCGCCGCCGTCCTCGCGTTCCCGTTGCTCGGGCCCCTGCTCCATCTGTTGCTCTTCGTGGGGGTCGGGGCAAATCTGGCCGGCCCGCTCGCCGAGGCGAGCGGGCTGGGCTGGTGGAGTGCCGCCGGTTGTGTGACCGTCGCCGGGGCCGGGCTCGGCGTCACCGTGGAGGCCGTTCGGCGTCTGGTCGTGAGGATCAGCGCGACCGAGGCGCGGGAGTCGATCGCATGAACGACTTCCTGTTCTGGGCCTGCGTGATCGGGCCCGCTCTGCTGGCCGAGGCGCTGCTGGCCCGCTACGAGGTGCTGGCCTACGGCGCCGGCTGGCGGGCCCCCGCCACCGAGCTCCCGGAGGGCGTGCCCTATGCCCGGGGTGCGGACCCTGACAGTCCCCCGGCCGCCTACCTGGTCTACCTGGACGGCATCGGCAAACGCCGGGTCCGCGACAGCCGGGACGGCGGCCAGCTGGTCAAGGCCCTGATCGCCGGAGCGCCGGAACTGCGGGTGCTGGGTCAGGTGCAGCCCTACTCGCCACTCGCCGACCCGCTTGCCGACCGGCCGGTGTGGGCCTGGCTGCGCCGCCGCATCGGACTGCTGCTGTTCCTGCACAACGTCGTGCAGACCTTCGTCGCCGCCGACCACCGCTACCGCCCCCTGTACAACAGGGCCGTCGGCTCCCAGATCGCCATCCAGCTCCGGCTCGCCGGCTACCAGCCCGGCAGCGGTGTCCCCGTGGTGCTGCTCAGCTACAGCGGCGGCGCCCAGGTCGCCACCGGCGCGGTCCAGGAACTGCACACCCAGCTACGCTGCCCGCTCCTGCTGATCACGCTCGGCGGGTTCCACAACGGCGCCAACGACCTCACCCATGCCGAGCACCTGCACCGGCTGACCAGCGCGAGCGACCGGATCGAGCGGGTCGGCACCTGGATCTTCCCGCAGCGCTGGCGGCTGTTCCGTCGCAGCGGATGGAACCGGGCCGAGCGCGCCGGGAAGATCACCGTGCATCGGCTCGACCCGGCGACGCACGTCGGGCCGCGCAGCTACATCAGCCCGACGGCTCAGCTCCCCGACGGCCGCAGCCACCTCGACCGCACCGCCGACACCGTGATCGCGATCATCCGCGCCCGCCAGGGTACGGCGGCGGCGCAGGGCGACCCGTTGCCGTGAGGGTGTCGTCCACTGCGCACGGCACGGGGTCCGGCACGCTTGGCCGCGGCTCGGTCCTCTCGGCCCTCCGGGTGTGCTGGTCGGTCAGGTCAGTGACGCGGCCGGCCGGTGTTCGGCCTCCGATGCCGGTGCGGGGTCGGTGGTCGTTGTACCGGTGGGGCGGCGGCCGTCGTCCGGGACAGAGCGGCAGCCGGGCACAGATCCTCACGGCCGCGCCCGAACTCTTCGCCGCCAAGGGCTGCCCGGGCACGACGGCGCGCGGGATCGCCCAGCGGGCGCGGGTGGCGCAGCATGACGACACCGACCGGTTGCGCGGACACCGCCGACGCGAACGCCGGTCCCCGCTCGGCCTCCTCGGGGGCGGGGCGGGCAGCGGCTGCACCGGCCGCCGAGTCTCCACGGCCGGCAGCGCCGTACCGTGGACGCGGCCCCCGCGCATCGCGCGGCACACAAGTCGAGCCACATCCCGTCCGGCTTACCGAACCACACGGGCGCGCCGATCAGGAAACGTATTACCATACTGATCGAAGTGTCCTGAACGGGGAGCTGCCATGGCGAGGAGCGGTTCAAG
The DNA here is from genome assembly GCF_042653945.1 of Streptomyces vulcanius. Taxonomy (NCBI): domain Bacteria; kingdom Bacillati; phylum Actinomycetota; class Actinomycetes; order Kitasatosporales; family Streptomycetaceae; genus Streptomyces; species Streptomyces vulcanius. Next base: position 26,623 of record NZ_JBHSFK010000049.1, read on the forward strand.
AGCCGGACTCCTCGGGAGGCAGAACGAGCGCAGGGCTCTCGACGACCTCTTGACGGGTGTCAGGGCCGGGCGCAGTGGGGTCCTGGTCCTGCGCGGTGAGGCGGGGATCGGGAAGACCGCGCTGTTGGGATACCTCCTCGGCCGTGCTGATTGCCGCACTGTCAGGGTGGCCGGCGTCCAGTCCGAGATGGAGCTCTCCTACGCCGGCCTGCACCAGCTCTGCGCTCCTCTGCTCACCGGCCTCGACCAGCTGCCCGAGCCGCAACGCGACGCCCTCGGCGCGGCGTTCGGGCTGCGCGCCGGCGACGCCCCCGACCGGTTCCTCGTGGGCCTGGCCACCCTGAGCCTCCTCGCGGACGCCGGCGGGAACCAGCCATTGGTCTGCCTCATCGACGACGCCCAGTGGCTGGATCGCGCGTCGGCACTGACCTTGGAGTTCGTCGCCCGCCGGCTGCTCGCGGAATCGGTCGTGCTCGTCTTCGCCGTCCGCGAGCCCAGCGCGGGCGAGGTGCTTGGCAGCCTCCCCGAGCTGCGCGTCACGGGGCTGACCGAGCGCGACTCCCGAACGCTCCTCGCCTCGGTCGTCACCGGGCCGCTCGACCAGCGGGTGCGCGACCGCATCGTCGCCGAGTCGCGCGGCAACCCGCTGGCCCTGCTCGAGCTGCCTCGCGGGTTGACCTCGGCGGAACTGGCCGGCGGCTTCGGGCATCCGGACGCATGGCCGCTGTCGAGCCAGCTCGAGCAGGGATTCCTCCGCCGCGTCCAGTCGCTTCCGGCCGAGACCCAGCGCCTGCTGTTCACCGCGGCCGCCGAGCCGGTAGGCGACGTGACGTTGCTGAGACGTGCGGCCGAGCGGCTGGGGATCGACGTCGACGCCGCCGCGTCGCATGCCGACGCGGCGGAGCTGATCACACTCGGCACCCGGGTGCGGTTCCGGCACCCGCTGGTGCGCTCGGCGGCGTATCGCGCGGCGGGCCCGGACGAACGTCGAGAGGTGCACAAGGCGCTGGCGGACTCGACCGACGCTCAGCTCGATCCCGATCGCCGGGCCTGGCATCTGGCCGGCGCGGCCTCGGGACCTGACGAGACGGTGGCTGCCGAGCTGGAGCACTCCGCGGGCCGGGCGCAGGCGCGCGGCGGCATCGCGGCCGCGGCCGCGTTCCTCCAGCGCGCGACCGCGCTGACGCAGGATCCCGCCCGACGTGCGGCGCGTGCGGTGGGTGCCGCCCAGGCCAAGCTCCACGCCGGGGCGTTCGAGCCCGCGGCTGCTCTCCTCGCCACAGCGGAGGCCGGGCCCCTGGACGAGCTCGGGCGGGCGCGGATCGATGTGCTGCAAGCCGAGATCGCGTTCGCCCAGAACCGCGGCAGTGAGGCTTCTCCGCTGCTGCTCGCCGCCGCTCGCCGGTTCGGGCGGCTCGACGTCGCGCTCGCCCGTGAGACCTACCTGGACGCCGTCGCGGCGGCGATCTTCGCCGGCCGACTGGCGCGCGGCGCGGGCCTGCGGGAGGTGGGCCAGGCTGCCCGTGGCGCGCCGTCGCCGCGGCTGCCCCGGGTGCCCGACATGGTGCTGGATGCCGTTGCCGTGCGTCTCACCGACGGCTACTCGGCTGCCGCGCCGATGATGGAGCGAGTCCTCGAAGCGTTCTGTGACGAGGAGATCCCGGTTCAGGAGGCGCGGCGCTGGCTCTGGCTCGCGTCGGTCCTTGCTGCGGATCTGTGGGACGACGAGCGCTGGCACCTGGTCGCAACCCGTCATGTGGAGATCACCCGCGAGTCCGGCGCGCTCAGCGCGCTCCCCGACGCACTCGACTCCCGCGCACACATGCACCTGATCGCCGGGGAGCTGGCGGCGGCCGCGTCGCTGGTCGAGGAGGTGGGAACGGTGTGTGCGGCGACCGGGAGCAACCCGCCGCGCGTCGGGCCGCTCGGCCTGGCTGTCTGGCGTGGCCGGGAGCGCGAGGCCCGCACGCTGATCGACGCGATCCTGAGCGAGGCCGTGCCACGTGGCCAGGGGGCCGCCGTCACCGTCACACACTGGTACCGCGCGGTGCTCTGCAACGGACTCGGCCACTACGCCGAAGCACTGACCGCGGCCCAAGAGGCAGCCGCCCACCAGGTGGAGTTCGCCTCGCCGCGATGGGGCCTGGTCGAGCTGATCGAGGCGGCCGTACGCAGCGGCTCACCCGAGTCGGCGACCGACGCGCTCGATCAGCTCGCGGAGACGACACAGGCCAGTGGCACAGACTGGGCGCTGGGGGTGGAAGCGCGCTCGCGGGCGCTCCTGAGCGAGGGCGACGCCGCGGAGCAGCTCTACCGTGAGGCGATCGAGCGGCTAGCCCGGACCCGGGTCCGCGTGGAGCTGGCCCGCGCACAGCTCCTGTACGGTGAGTGGCTGCGCCGCGAGAACCGCCGAGTCGACGCGCGTGCCCAACTCGGCGACGCACACGAGATGTTCAGCCAGATCGGGGCCGAGGCGTTCGCCGAACGCGCGCGAGCCGAGCTGCAGGCCACGGGAGCGAGGGTGCGCAAACACACCGTCGCGACGCCCACGGCCCTCACCCCGCAGGAAGCGCAGATCGCTCGTCTCGCCGGCGAAGGGCTCACGAACCCCGAGATCGGCGTCCAGTTGTTCCTCAGCCCCCACACGGTCGAGTGGCACCTCCGCAAGGTGTTCTCGAAGCTCGGCATCTCCTCCCGCAAGGAGATCCGCACCATGCGTCTCGAAGGCGAGGCGACGTCGGCCTAGTCCGGGCCCAGTCCATGCATCCGTGGCCAGGCTCTGTCACAGATGGGTTGCATGGTTTGTCTTGCTGGATATGCACCCTTTCCCGTCAGATGTGTCCGTCGATCCTCTCGGCCATGAGCAGCAGGACGCCTACGCGATCAGTGCCGAGTTCTACGACGTCCTCCAGGCCGAGCGGGACGGGGCACGCGTACGCCGGCTGTACCGGGACGATGTCAGGAAGGCCCGTGTCGGTGTACTGGACGTCGGCGCCGGAACGGGACGCGTCACGCTGATGAGCCTCATGGAGTCGCAGGTCCCCGTGCACGCGGTCGAGCCCGCGCGTTCCATGCGTTCTCCTTTGATGACGCGTCTCGCGTCCCTGCCCGCCGACCTGAGAATGCGGGTCACCGTGTACCCCCACCCGCTCGATGAGGCCGGCCTGCACCAGGTGGCCGATGCGGCCGTATGCCACAACACGATCGCCTGTCTTCACCCGGCTGCGCGGCGGGCCCTGTGGCCGGCCGTCGCGGAGGCACTCGTGCCGGGAGGTGTGCTGCTCGTCCAGCTGCCGCCCGAGCGCCTCCCCCGTCACGAGACCACGCATGTCCTCCCGACCGTGAGGGTCGGCCGGCACGAGTACGGAGGACGCATGGTGGCGTCGGCCGACGTGAACCGGATTCGGACACGCTTCGACTACTGGGTACGGGGCGAGGGCGGGGTGCTGCGACAGCACAACGCGACGTTCTGGATGTGGCCTGCCTCCCGTACGGAGTTGGTCGGGGAACTGGCGGGGTGCGGGTTTGCTCCGCTGCGCGATCGGGCCGATGCTTCCGTGCTGGCGGTCCGGCTCGGGCGGCGATGACAGGTGTCCCACGGTGTCACAGAACAGGGTGCTGTGCAGTCAAGTATGTAGTGGAGCACATCGCCCCGCCCTTGGCCATCCGGACGGTACGCCGCTCTTCCGACGTGATCGCCCGAGTCGGAATGGAGATGAGAACAAGATGTTGCTCCAGACGGACAGGTACCGTGCGCAGGGCGCATCCACGGTCGGCATTCGCACTGCCGAGAAGGTTCCGGGGCCCGGCTCCCCCGCCGGCTCCCGCCCCGTCAAGCGGGACAGGTGGCTGGTGGGTCTGCGGTTCCACACCGCCGGTTCCCAGCCCGTGTGGCTGTACTACGTGGTGGACGATGTCTGGGACACGACCCACGCGGTGCGCATGGCCGTTCAGCGCGCCGACAGTGACCGGGACCGGGCGGTCCGGGGTGGGCCCCAGGCCGAGGCCGATCAGATCGAGGTCCGGCGGATCCTTCGGGACGCCCTCGGCCGTTACCGTCTGAGCCGTTGTCCGGACGCCTCATGACCGGGCCGGAGAAGCGTGCAGGGTGCCGTTGACGCGGATGCTCGTGGTGGGAACACCGGCCTGGGTCAGCTCGCGGGCGTACGCCTCGCCCTCGTCCCGCAGCGGCGAGGCGGTGATCTCCGCCCGCTGGGCGGGGTCGGTGGTGCAGCAGTCCCAGAACCAGGCCATGGCCTTCGCCGTGAGGTAGGGGCCGTCCGGGAACTCCCGGTAACTGTCGGTGTCCTGGGCCGCGTCCGTGACGGGGTAGCGCCGGCGTTGCCCATGACCCAGCCCCCATCGTGCACGTAGAGGACAGGATGGGTCGGCGGGCTCCTGCCCCTCTTCACCCGCTGGTGATCTCCTTGTGCTCCTGCGCGGTCGGCTTGGTTATCTGTGTGCCCTCGCCGTAGAAGCTCCGGCTGAGCCTGGCCCGCAGGAGCTGCGCGAGGCGGGATCCGGAGTCCGGGCCTTCCCCGTTACCGGCGGGGCCGGGGGGACCTATCGGCCTGTACTGCTCGTGCTGTGTGAGAACGTGCAGTTGTTCCTGACTGAGCGGCTCGTGCACCTCGACGAACTCGCCGTGCGGCAAGAGCTTGATGATGCCGGTCTCGCGGCCGTGCAGCACTTTTTCGCGGTCTTTGCGCTGCAGACCGAGTGCGCACCGCTTCGTTACGGCATACGCCACGACGGGCACGGCGAAGAGGCCGATGCGAACCGCCCACGTCACTGATTCGACCCCGACATGGAAGCGGATGGCGATGATGTCGTTCGCGGCGCCTATCACGGCCACCAGATAGAAACTGAGCCATGCGACACCGAGTGCCGTTCGCACCGGACGGTTGCGCGGTCGGTCGAGGAGATGCTGCTCGCGGTCGTCATCGGTCACCCAGGACTCGATGAACGGGTATGCGCCCATGACAAGGAAGAGACCGACGCCTGCCGTGAGCGGGATCAGGTTGTCCAGAGCCAGGGTGTGGCCCCAGAAGTCGATTTCCCAGCCGGGCATGACCCGCAGCAGACCGTCGGCTACGCCCATGTACCAGTCGGGCTGCGATCCGGCCGAGACCTGGTCGGCACGGTAGGGGCCGTACACCCAGACAGGGTTGATCTGTGCGACCGCGGCGATGACGAAGACGGCACCGGTGACCAGGAAGAAGAACCCCGCGGACTTCACGGCGCGTACCTTGGCCGGCAGACCCACGACATTGCTGTTGCTCCGCCCCGGACCTGGATACTGCGTGTGCCTTTGGCGAAGGGCCAGGAGGAGATGAGCGACAAGCAGTCCCACCATCAGGGCGGGGATGAGCAGAACGTGGATCGTGTTGAAGCGCGCCACCAGATCATTTCCCGGGAACTCACCTCCGAAGAGGAACATGGAGAGGTAGGTTCCGACGATCGGGATGGAGAGGATCGTTCCGTTCACCACCGCGAGTCCGGTTCCGGACAGAAGGTCGTCCGGAAGGTCGTATCCCGTCAGCCCTCCGAACATTCCCAGGACCAGCAGCAGAAAACCGAAGACCCAGTTGAGTTCGCGAGGCTTGCGGAAGGCGCCTGTGAAGAAGACGCGCATCATGTGGACGAGCATGGCGGCGACGAAGATCAGCGCTGCCCAGTGGTGGGCCTGCCGGATCAGCAGGCCGCCACGGACGTCGAAGGAAATGTGCATGGTCGAATCGAACGCCTCGGACACCATCTGCCCCCGCAGCGGTGCGTAACTGCCGTTGTACTCCACCTCCTTCATGGACGGATGGAAGTAGAACGTCAGATACACGCCCGTGACGACGATGATGACGAAGCTGTAGAGGCAGATCTCTCCCAGCAGGAACGACCAGTGGTCCGGAAAGACTCTTCGCGATTTTCTCCTGACCAGGCCGGAGACGCCCAGGCGTCCCCCAGCCCATTCGGCGATCCTTTCGCCCCTGGCGATGTGCCGCACGTCGTTTTCCTGGCTCCCGTCGCCCATCCCCTACCACCATTCGTCAATCGATCACGGGGACCGTCCCGGACGGCTCATGGACTGCTTCCACCCATATGACCGCGCACGACGCGCGGTTGTGACAGGTCCGGCCCGGGGAAGGCGTCAGCGGGCAGCCCATCCTCGGCACACCGTGTCAGTACGGTGTTGTGTTGGAGCACATCGTGCAGTGTGTCGTGGCAGGTGTAGCCTCTCTCGGGCCAGTTGTTGTGAACCCTCCGCCGCACCGCAGGGACCTGCCCCCATGAGTCAGTCACCGTCTGCTGGAGTTGCCTGGTTCCGGCCGGTGTGGGGGTACGGCCACTACGCCCTCTTCGCCTCCGCGGCCGCCACCGGCGCCGGTCTCGCCGTCAACGTCGCTCGGGCCGAGGGCCACGGAACCCTCACCGACGAGCAGGCCGCAGCCACGTACACGGTCCCCGTGGCCGTCTTCATCGCGATGGTCCGGCTACTGCACCGGCACCCCTCGCGGACATCCGCCCCGGCCGACATCGTCCACCTGGCCGCGGTGCTCGCGGTCCTGGCCGCCACCTGTACGGCCGTGCCCGTGCTCAGCACCGGCATCATCGCGGCGCTCCTGATCACCGCGACCGTCGTCATGGCGGGGCGTGACGCTGCCCGGCAGCCCTGACACCGGGTGATCCCAGGAGCCCCTTCGGCGGTGCTCTCGCCGTCACGCCACCGTTCTGACCGTGCCCCTCGCCACCCGTCGGGCCTCGAGTCGTCTGATCGCACGACGTTCGCTCTCCGTCGTACCGCCCCAGATGCCTTCCACCTGCGCCATCCGCACGGCCCAGTTGAGGCACTGCTCCATGACGGGGCAACGGCCGCAGACCGCCTTGGCTTCGTCGATCTGATCGAGCGTCGGCCCGCTGTGCCCGATGGGGAAGAACAGATCCGGGTCTTCCACGTGCAGGCACGCTGCCCGTTCGCGCCAGTACATGACATGGTCTCCTCGTTCAGCGGCCACGGTCTTTCCCGTCCCGGTGAAGGGGTGCCGGGGGCTGTCAGATGAGACCGGGCAACCGACGCATTTGTGACACAGCCGAGGTCCGTTCGCCGGCGGCAGGCACACACGATGCGTCCACATGCAGAACACGTCACTGCATATGATGTCAGGGGAAACCTATTGCTGGGGTTGAGGATGAGAGGAACACATGGTCTCTGCAGCCCGCACAGCGCACAACATTGAGATCACCGCTGAGAGCCTTCAGGAGGACCTGGCCCGCCTACAGGTCCAGAAGCAGGCGCTGGAACGGGAGCTGGCCGCGGTCGTGGCGCATCTCGGCTCGGTGCAGCGGGCCCTGAGCGCCCTCGAAGCCCTGATGCTCGACCCGGCCGCCGCGGCGACGGGTACGGCCGGTGCCGCGAGTGCGCGGCAGAACCAGGCTGTGGCCACCGTCGAACCTCAGACACACCGTGTTGCCCCCGGCACCGACGCGGACGGACGGAAGGGGTACGGCAAGCTCACCGAGCAGATCATGGAGTACTTCGACGGCGTCGGCGACGCCGACGTGCGGGCCCGTGATGTCGCCACTGCTCTCGGCCGTGACACCGACAGCGGAAGCATCAACGGCGTCCGCAGCACCCTCGACCGTCTGGTCGGTGCCTCCCGTGTCGAGCGGAGCGGCCGGGGCCTCTACCGCGCCAAGCGTCCCTAGACGTACGTGATTCCCACCTCACCAGCGACGACACGCGCGCCGCGAGCGCCCGCAGGTCGGTTGGTGGTCGGCGGCTGCGGAGAGGACCCGTTCCAACGGCGCGAGGTCACCGGACTGCGCTGCCACCAGGAACGCCTGGACGAGACGCCGATGCGCGACCGAATCCACGGGCTGCCTGCGTCGGTTATGGGCGAGACGTTCCTGGGCACGTGAGACCTGCTGCCTCGTGTTGGGGACGCTGAGGCGCAGGATCTCGGAGATCCGGCTGTGCGGGTAGCCGAAACCCTCCCGCAGGACATACGCGGCACGTTGCCTCGGCGTCAGCGTCTCCATCAGCAGGAGAACCGCTCGCTCCACGGCGTCCTGTCGCTCTGCCACGGTTTCCGGGGTCGCGCGGGTGTCCGTCAGGTCCGGGAGCCAAGGACTGGCGCAGGATTCCCGACGTCTCCAGGCGGACTGGACGACGTTGATCGCCAGCCGGACGGTTGTCGTCCTGAGCAGCGCCGACGGGTTCGCGACGACCGTACGGTCCGTGCCCTGCCACCGGAGCCATGCCTCCTGGATGACGTCTTCGGCCTCGCTCGGGTTCCCGACGATTCGGTTGGCGATCTTGAGCAGTCCGGGTCTGGCACGCACGAACACCGACGTCGCGTCGTCCAGGTCACCGATCGTCGGGGTGGCCGTCGTACCCGCCGTCTCCCGAGCTTGCCCTGCTTCGACCAGATGTGCGTCCACGACCGGCTCCTGTGCTCCGTGGTTCAGCGGCTTGATGGCTGCTGCCAACGAACGTCGCGCCCGGGGGCTGCCGATCGCGCCCTTGAAAGCCGTGGGCGGCTTCGTGGTCGTGCCGTGGTCGGTCCGTGGCCCAAGCTGCCGGATCCGCTCTGACCAGCAGCGATCCGGAGGCGTATTGCCGTGCCGGTTGCATCGGCCGGACAGGGGCTGCCATGGCCGGGAGCGGTTCAGGAGCCGGGCCCGTCGGGCGGCAGAACGGGTGCCGGGCCCTCGACGACCTCGTGGCTACCTTCTCGAACGTTCCACCGGATGCCGCGTGCTCAGGGCCGCCGGCGTCCAGTCCGAGACGGAACTCTCCTACGCGGGCCTGCACCAGCTCTGCGCACCGCTGCCGATCGGCCTCGACCGTCGCCCGGAGCCGCAGCGCGACGCCCTGGGCTCGGCGTTCCGTCTGTGTCACGGCGATGCGGCCGGCCGGTTCCTCGTGGGTCTGGCCGCGCTGACCCTCCTCGCGGAGGCAGGAGGGGACCAGCCACTGGTCTGCCTCGTCGACGACGCGCAACGGCTGGATCGCGTGTCGGTGCAGACCTTGGAGTTCGTCGCCCCGAGCGCATGCTCGCCGAGACACGTGGCAACCCACTGGCCCTGGTCGAACCGCCCCGCAGGCTGACCATGGCCGAGATGGCCGACGGATTCGTGGGCCCCGACGCCCGGCTCGATCCCGGTCGTGGGGCGTGGCTCGTGGCGCGCGCCACGACGGGACGTGACGAGACGGTGGCCGCCGAACTGGAGCGATCGGCGGACCCGGGCGCAGGCGCCCGCCGCGGCCGCCTTCCTCGACCGCAACCGAGCCCTCTCGACGAGCTCGGTACGGCGAAACCGACCTTGCTGCGCGGTCAGGTCACGTTCCGCACCAGGGGCGCGAACGTGGGGATACCGCTGCTGTTCGACGCGGCCAAGCGGCTGGAGCCGCTCGACGCCGGACCTGCCCGCGCGGGCCGTACCGACGGCGCCGAAGCCCGCTGCGCCCACACCCTTGCGTTCTGCTCCTGGACGGCCTGGCGCGACTGATCACAGAGGGGTACGCACGCGGCTGGTCGACCGGTCCCGGGAGAGGGCGCGGCTGCGGGAACCGGGAGGAGCTGGGCCGCACCATCCCGTCGATGATCGAGCTCATGGAGGCATCGGCACGACTCGGACGACCGGCGGACGCGGCCGACGCGGTGCGGAGGGTCACTGACATGGCGCGGGCCACCGGCACCGACCGGGCTCTCGGCGACACGGCCCACGCGCGAGCTCTGGCGAGCGAAGGACAGGTGGCCGACGACCTGTTCCGCTAGGAGACCCGCGGCGTCAGCCCGACACACCCATGATCACGGCGACGCACACCCAGATCATCGCCACGGTGATGAGCCCCATCGCGACCAGCGTTCCCCGCAGCCATCGCCCGAAGAGGATGTGGTGCTTCTCCTCCATCCCGCTGATGGCGTCGGCAATGTGCTCGGTCGCCAAACGGGCGACGTATCTCTGCTCTTCGAGGTACCACCGTTCGACATTCCTTTTCTGCTCCTGGGTCAGCCCCGGCGCCCGTGCGGTGAAATCCGCCACGCGCCGGTGCGCCGCTCTCAGATGAGCTTCCCAGTACAGGAATGTCTCGATCTCGGTCAGGCCGCGCGCGGCCTCCTCACTCGCGCCCATGGTGTGCTCCATAGAGAAACCCCTTCCCCCGGGCGGCAGATGCCCCGGTGCGGCCTTCACCTCACAAGGACCGGGCAGCCCGCCCGTCTGTGACACACAGGGTTTGTCGGAGATTTCCGGACGGAGTACCTCGTGGGCCGCGCCGGGGAAGACTGGCGGTGTGTCAGACGTACGAACGGCTGTGGACGTCATGCTGGTGCGCTGCGAGGCCGCGTGGACGCCGGTTGTCGAGCGGCAGGTGGCCGAGGCCGGCGACGACCCGTCGGGGTGGCTGCCGGCCGGGGCCGCGCTGCTGCGTGCCTCCTGGAGCGAGGGCGGCCGGGCCTGTGCCGTGGCCGCCGCGGCGCTCATGGAGTACGCCCTGGACGTCGGCCCGCGCCACCATCCGCGGCGCCCGCGTTGGGTGCTGCATCTGTGGCTGGCCGAGCGCACCCTCGCGCTGCGGCACGGTGACCACCGGCTGTCGGACGACGTCCACCACCACCTCGCCGCCCAGACCCAGGGACGCGCGCCCGACGATCCGGTGCGGGTCGCGGCGACCTACCCGGAGGAGCCGCTCCCCCGCCACTTCGAGCCGCCGCGGCCCTCGGAGCGGCACGCCGCCGCGCTGGCCGACGGGCTGCCCATGGACGACCTCGCCCGGCCCAGTCTGCTCATCCGGCTCGCCCGGGCGGCGCTCTTCCGGCACGAGTCGGGCGACCTGGCCTCCCTGGACGACGCCGAGCAACGGGCGTACGCCGCGTTCGACGCCGTCGGCCCCGACCATGTCGAAGCGGACATCGTGAGCCGTACGGCCGTCCACGCGGCGCTGACCCGCTACCGCGCGCAGCCGCTCGACGAGCGGACGGTCGAGGTGGCGCTGCGGGCCGGCCGTATGTCCCTGCGGGCGGTCGAGCACGCCCGTCTGCACGGCACCCACCAACCGGACAGCGACCGCGCCTCGGCCCATCTCTACTTCTCGCTGGCGCTCAACGTGTCGTTGTTCCGCACCCTGGACGAGGAGACGGTCGAGGAGGCCATCGCCCAGCTGGAGGCCTACCGGGCCTTCGCGCCGCCGGACGACGGAGGGGTCTACGCGGCGAACATGGCGGCGATGCTGACCGCCCGCGCCTTCCTCACCTGGTCGCGCGCGGACGTCGAACGCTCCGACGAACTCTGGGCCAGGCTCCAGAACGACCTGCCCCCGAACCATCCGCTGCTCCCGCACATCGTGCAGAAGCGGGCCGCGTGCGCCGAGTTGGCGCGGCTGATGCGCAGACTGCCGTTCAACGGCACCGGACTGGTGCGGAAGATGCGCCCGCTGCTGGACCCTCTGCTGCGCGGGGTGCAGGTGCCGCCCATCCTGATGTACGCCCCGCCGGAACGCCCCGGCCTGCGCTCCCCGGGCCCCGGGCCCGAGGACTTCGCCGCCTACACGGGCAGCCCCCGGCCCGCCCCGCCGAGTCCGCTCGGTCCGCCCGCCGCCACCGCCGTCGCCGTATGGCCGCCCGGTCCGCCGGCGGACGCCGGGCCCGCGCGGGCCGCCACGGCCGAGGACGTCTCCGAGCTGCCGGCGGAGGCCGCGGAGGTGTACCGCGCGCTGCTCGGGGCGGGGGCCGTCGATCCGCGCCGGCTCGCGCTCGCCGAGGCCCAGTTGCGGGAGCTGCTCGCCGAACCCGGGCTGGCCGACGGCCCCCGGGGCTGGACCGCCTCGGTCCTGGTGCAGATGGTGGCCGCCCGGTTCACCTTCAGCGACGACCCCGGGGACCTGGCCGCCGTACGGTGCGGCGACGAACAGCTGGCCCTGCTGCCGGTCACCAGCGCCCGCTATCTCGAACTGCTCGTCGCGGTGGAGTCGCGCCGCCAGTCGTACGGGATGCTGCACCGGGACGAGACGACGGTCGCCCGGGCGTACGACGCGCTGCGCTGGGCGTTCGAACGGGTGCCGGAGGGTTCGGTGACCTGGCTGGGCTGTGCGATGCCCTATGCCCAGGCCCTCGCCTGCGTCTCCGCGATGCGCGGTGACCCGGCAGGCACGCAGGAGGCGGTCCGGCTCGCGGAGGTCATGGCACGGCGGCTGGAGGAACTGCCCGGCCAACCGGGGTACGGCCCCGAGCTGGCCGCCCTGCGCGAGCAGCTCCGGCCCGCCCTGGCGACCATCGCGGAGCTGGCCCGCGCCGCCCACAACGACGTGATCGGCGATCACTACGGCGCGGAGTACAACCCGGTCTGGGACCCGAAGACGGAGCTGGCGCTGCCGCCCGTGGCACGCTTCGAGAACGCGCGCACGGCGCTGGGCAACGCTCTGGAGCGCCACGACTGGGCAGGTGCCGCGGACGCGGCGGAGGTCGCGCTGGAGGTGCTGCCGGTGCTCGCCTCCCAGGCGCTGAGCCGGGAGGACCGGCAGGCCGTCCTGCGCTCCGCGCTGCTCGGCCGCCGCTATCCGGCTCCGGCGGCCGGCGGCACCCGCCGCAGCGCGGACGTCCCCGACCAGCTCGCCGGTACGAGCCTGGCCCGTACCGCGTGCGCGGTGGCGCTCGCGGCGGGCCGCACCGAGCAGGCGGCGGCGCTGCTGGAGCAGGGCCGGGCGGTGCTGATGGGCCAGGACATCCAGGCCCGTACGGACGTCTCCGACCTGGCCGCCGCCCATCCGGCCGTGGCGGGCTCCTTCACCGAGCTCGGCCTGCGGCTGCGGCGGGCGGAGGCGGAGGCGGCGTCCGGCCCTGACGACGTCGTCCGGATCCGCGAGCAGCACGCGGCGGCGGACGAGTGGCGGCGGCTCCTGGAGCGGATCCGCGCACTCGACGGGTTCGCCGACTTCCTGCTGCCGCCGACCGCCGCGGACATGCGGGCCGAGGCGGGCCAGGGGCCGATCGTGCTGGTCAACATCGACCGGCTGCGCTCCGACGCCCTGATCGTCACCGCCGAGGACATCAGGCCCGTGCCGCTGGACGTCACCGAAGGGCTGCTGGCGCACCAGGCGCGCCGGTTCCTCGCCGCGGTCTCGGTGGGCCGCGACGCCCCGCGCGGCCGACGGGACGAGGCGGCCGAGACCGTGTTCGCCGTCCTGGAGTGGCTCTGGGACACGATCGCGGAGCCCGTGCTGGAGAAGGCCGGTCTCACCGAGCCGATCCCCGACGGCGCCCCGCGCGGCGCGGTGCCCCGGCTGTGGTGGTCGGCGTCCGGGCCGCTGGCCCATCTGCCGTTGCACGCCGCCGGTTACCAGCGCAAGGCCCCGCTCGCCGAGCGGCGGTCGGTCCTCGACCGGGTGGCCTCCTCGTACACCCCCGGCATCCGGGCGTTGCGGCACGCCCGGCAGACTCCGGCGCCGGTCGGCGGCGCCGGACCCTTTCTGGCCGTGCGCCGGCCGACGGGCGCGGACGGCGGGGAGGGCGCGTCCCGGGACGAGGTGGCCGCGATGGCCGGCACCCTGGGCACCCTGCGGCGGCTGGAGGGCGACGAGGCGACGGTCGGGCGGGTGCTGGCCGAGCTGTCCTCGGCCGCCACCGTGCACTTCGCCTGTCATGGCGTCAGCGATCCCGAGGACCCGTCGAAGAGCCGGCTGGACCTCGCCGACGGGCCGCTCGGCGTGCTGGACGTGGCACGCAGGCAGCTGCCGCACGCCCAGCTCGCCGTCCTGCTGGCCTGTCACACCGCCCGCACCGACCGCCTGCCGGACGAGGCCATCCATCTGACGTCGGCGTTCCAGACCGCCGGCTACCCCCAGGTGGTCGGAGCCCTGTGGGAGGCGGCCGACCTGGTGTCGGTACGGCTGACGGAACGTCTCTACCGTTCCCTGCGGGGTTACGGCGGCGGCCTGGACGTCACCGACACCGCCCGGGCGGTGCACGGGATCGTCCGTGAACTGCGGGCCCGCTATGTGAAGGCGCCTGCCGTGTGGGCTCCCTACGTCCACACGGGTCGCTGACGCGTGACAGGTGAGTGAGCGAGAGGAAGAACAGCGTGAGCACATCGCACGGAGCGGCGGCGATCGCCCCCGACACCGCCCGCGCCACGGGGCGCGCCCTCCGGCTGGTCGAGCGGGAGTGGCGGTTGTCGCCCGCCGCGTGGGAGGAGATCGGCGAGCTGCTGGCGGAGCTGTCGGCCGCCGTCGCCGCGGGTGACACGGAGACGGTCGACGAGCTGACGGCGGAGCTCGAGATCTCCGGCGACCGCCGTGTCACCCTCATCGGCGCCGGCCCGGACGGGCCGGCGCCCGAGGACGACGGGAAGGGGCCGCTGCCCGAACCCCTGCGGGAGCGGGTCGTCGCCCTCATCCACTCCGTCGACCCGGAGCCGGGAACCGGCGGGGAGCAGTACGCCGGGCCCGGCGCGGGCGACGGCTGACGGAGCCGGCGGGGCCGGTCGGCGGGGCGGTGGAGGAGACGGTGGACTCGGTGGTCTCGATGCTCGGCAACATCCTGATCGGTCTGCTGACCAGTCTGCTCGGGATCGGGCTGGGCGCACTGTGGCAACGGTGGCACCGCACCAGGGAGTTGCACCGCAGGGCCGACTTCTTCGGCGCCCGGCCGGGTGAGCCCTGTGTGATCGTCTCCGGCGACAAGCACGGCCGGCCCGGCACGATCCACAAGCGGGATCTGCGGGCCGTCGTCGAACTGGCCGTGCTGCTCAGCCAACTGGGCTGCCGGGTCACGGTGGAGTCCGCCGACCTGCGGGGCGGCAACGGCGACCGCACCGAGTTCTGTGTCGGAGGGCCGATCGGGGGCTCCAATCCGCGCACCGGCGGGCATCTGGCCGCGCATCTGCCCGGGGTGACGATCCATCCGTTCAGCGACCACCGGGACTCGGTGGCGATCACGGTCGGGGACGAGCACTACTACTTCGACCGGGGGCACCAGGAGTACGCCGTGGTCGCCAAGTTCACGCCCCCGGAGTCGAGCCGGCCCGTCGTCCTCGTCTGCGGGCAGAGTTCCGTGGCCAACCAGGCGGCGGTCCACTTCCTGCGGCGCGAGTACGCGGCGGTGGCCAGGTCGGTGGCCTCGCTCGATCGCTACTGTCTGCTGGTCAAGGTCTCCAACATCGACGTCTACGCCTTCCACCAGGCGGTGCTCGAGCGGGACGTGTCCGCGTACGCCTTCACGCCCGCCTGAGCGCGGAACACGTGCCGACGAGCACCCGGTGGCGGGTGCTCGTCGGCCCGGGCGGTCAGATCCCCGTGAACTCCAGGGACGGGTCGACGTCCGAGAGCGCGTCGACGAACCGGCGGATCTTGCGGTTCGCCTTGATCCCGAAGGATCCCAGGTTGCGCCCGACGCCGAGCGCGATCTCTCGGTGCGCGCCCCGGTCCCACATGTACATGTGGACCGCGGACTTCTGGATCTCCGCCCCGCGACCGCCGAGCAGCGCCATCACGGCGAAGTCCGGGCGGTCCTGGTGCAGTTGGTCGAAGACGGACCCTCTCGGCTGCTCGAAGGTGGTTCCGGCGCCGGTGATGTTCTCGTTCCACCAGCTCACCCGCATCGCGCTGCGGAAGAGGTCCGCGGCTTCCTCCATCGACGCCTGCGTCGTTATCTCCACCGGCGGCTTGGCCATGCCCTGTTCTCCCTGTACTCGGTGATTCGTGACTTCTTCAGAACCGCGGCCGTGGCAGCGGGATGAAAGGCAGCAGTTCGTCGGCGACCCAGTGGACGGGTGTCTGGAACGCCTCACCGATCCGCGTGTAGAGGCCATGGAGGGTGTCCGCGGCCGACCAGTCGAAGCGGCACCGGGTGGGGTCGGACTCGCTCGTCGGCGCGTCGACGACGGCCACGAAGCCTCCGTCCGGCGCGGCCCTGACGTACACGACGTTGGCGTTCGGCGCGCCCGTGACCTGGGCGACCCTGCGCTCCTCGCCCGGTGCGAGGGGAGCGATCCGGGCCTCCCCCGGGGCCGGCGGGGGCCGGCCGACGAGCCACGGCTCGGTGCGGTTCTGCTGCCAGAACCGCCAGTCGTCGGCGGACAGCCGGTTGTTCGGTACGCCGTTCACCCGGAAGAACTCCAGCGCGGCCATCCGTACGGCGGCGTAGGCCGGACTCGTGAAGTCGGAGCCGGCCAGGTTCCACACCGTGCGGGCGGCGCCGAACAGGGCGAACCCGCCCGCCGGCAGCACGGCGTTCGCCAGCGCGCGGGCGAAGCCTTCCGGGTCCGACTGCGCGAACTCCAGGAACGGCGCCTGGAGTTCGGCCCACACGTCGGAGGCGTCGATGTCGCTGCCGACGGGGTCGAACTCGAAGCGTCCGAACTTCTCCATCCTCGGCACCACGTCGGTCGGCAGCCTCGCCGCGCGGGGCGTCCTCGGGAACAAGGGCATGTTCTCTCCCGGCACAAGAGCAGGAACCGGCCGATGCGGACGCGCTCCGGCCGGGCGGATCCTGTGTAACAACGCCGGGCGGGCCCGCTCAACGGTTCTCCGGCGAGCCGGACGATCCCCGGAAAACCGGGACGACCGGCGGGCAAGCCCGCAAGACGGGACGAGCTGCCCGCCCGTGTGGAAAACTCGACGCCAACGCCGTGCGCACAGAGCGGAGTTGAGCATCATGGGGCGTCCGCAGAAGGAGATCGTCCTGGACGGATCACCGGTCCGGCTGTTCGCGTACTGGCTGCGAGACCTGCGCAGCACCGCGGACCTCACCCTCGAACAGCTGGCCACCCGCACGGGATACGGCAGGACCACGGTCAGCGACGCGATGGGCGGCAGGCAGCTCCCCACCCGCCCGGTCGCCCTGGCGGTCGTCGGCGCCTGCGGGGGCGATGTCCGCCGGTGGGCGGAGTACTGGGCGCAGGTGCGCCGCGCGCTCGATCCCGACGCGCCCGGCGGCCCGGCCGACATCACGCCACCGCCCTGGGACCCGCCGGCCGGCCGGGCGAGCGGCGTCCATGCGGAGCAGTGCCCGGCGGGCTGTACGCGCGGCGATCCGCACGGCTGGTACACCGAGTCCGTGAGCACGCGGCTGCGCCTGGACACCGCGACGCCCGAGGCGATCGAGCGCCGGGTCGTGGTGTCGACCTGCGACGGTCTGCGGGCAGTCCCGGTCGCGGTCAGCGTGCCCCGGCGCTCCGGCGACACGGCTCCCGCGCACGGGCTGGAGATCTCCGTCGTACGAGGGGGCCGCCTGGAACAGGGCGAGCACCGCTACGAGAGCTACTTCGAGCGCCGTCTGGTGCTTCCGGCACCGCTGGCGGCCGGGCACCGGCACCTGTACGCGCTGCGTCTGCGGATCCCTCCGGCCCAGTCCATGGCACCGCACTTCGTGCATGTGCCGCTGACCCGCAGCGAGCACTTCCGCCTGGAGGTCCACTTCGACCGGGCGAACCCGCCGCGGACGGTCTGGCAGCTGGCCGGTGTGCCCACCGCCGTGATCTACCAGCAGTCACCGGGCACGCCCGCGCTGCACCCCGACGACCGGGGCGTGGTGGCCGCGGAGTTCGGCGCGATGCGGGTGGGGTACGGCTACGGGCTGTGCTGGCAGGACACCCGCACCGGCCCGCCGCGAACCGCCCGCGACACCTGACCCCGCACGCCCCGTCCCGGGCGGCCTCCACGAACCCGGTGACCGGCGGTCGTGGTGGCGGCCGAACCGTCACGGGCACGGTGGCCCGGCGGTCACGGTCCCGGGCGGCCTCCACGAACCCGGTGACCGGCGGTCGTGGTGGCGGCCGAACCGTCACGGGCACGGTGACCCAGCGGTCACGGTCCCGGGCGGCCTTCATGAGCCCGGTGTCCGGCGGATGCCGTGGGCTCCGTGCGCAGCCCGTCCAGTGCGGCGCGGACCGGCTCGGCGTCGGGGTGGTGGAGGTCCTCGAACAGGGCCAGGGCCGCCTCCCGCAGTCCGCGCGCGTCCTCGTGGCGGCCCAGTGCCGTATGGGCGTCGGCCAGGTGTCCGAGGGCGTGGGCCTCCCGGTAGCGGTCGCCCAGTGCCCGGTCGAGCGCCAGGGAGACCTCGTAGTGTCCGATCGCGGCGGCGTGCCGCTCCAGCCCCTGCTCGGCGCGGCCCATGCCGATCAGGATGCCCGCCTGTCCGTCCAGGTGGCCGAGCCGCGTGTACAGCTCCAGCGCCCGGCGGCCGTGTTCCAGCGCGACGGCGTGCTCTCCCAGCCGTTCGCGCTGCTGGGCCACCGAGGTGAGGCCGTCCGCCAGCGCCAGCGGGTCACCGGAGCGCTCGGCCATGGCCAGGGCCAGCCGGGCGTGCGGCAGCGCCCGTCGGGGGGCGCCGCACGAGGCGTACACCCGGACCAGGGACAGCCGCGCCTCCCGTACGCCCTCGTCGTCGCCCGACTCCCGGCACGCGCGCAGCACTTCGTGGAGAAGGTCGAGCGCCTCGCGGGTGCGGTTCAGCCGGGAGAGCGCGTCGGCCAGCCGGCGGGTGGCGGTGGCCCACGCGGTACGGTCGCCGGCCCGGGCGGCGGCGTCGCGGGCCAGTCCGTGTACGGCGGCGCGCTGGGCACGGCGTCCCGAGCGGCGCAGATGGACCGCGCAGGCCTGGGCCAGCTGCCAGGCGTACGCCTCCAGGCCGGGGGTGGCGGCGGCACGGGCGATCAGCGCCTGGAGTGCGGAGAGTTCGCACTCGAACCAGCGGGTCGCCTCGGTGTGGTCGCCGATCGGTGGCCGCTCCCCGGCTGCGGGCCCGGTGGGCGGGGGCGGCCCGCCGGGCGTCGTACGCCAGGGTTCCAGGTGGTGGTCGGCGAGCCGCGCCGTGTCCAGGCAGTGGCGCAGCAGCCGTTCGGTGCCGTCCCGGCGCTCCCCCGGCGGTCCGCTGTCCAGGAGCTCCGCCGCGTAGAGCCGGAGCAGGTCGTGGAGGGTGTACCGGCCCGGGGTGTGCTGCCGGACGAGGTGGGCGGCGGCGAGCGTGTCGAGGAGCGCGGTCGGCGGGTCCGGCATGCCGACGAGCGCCGCGCACGCCGCCGCGTCGGTCTCGGGCCCCGGGTGGCAGCCGAGAAGCCGGAAGAGCCGGGCGGCGGGCGCCGGGAGCAGCGCGTACGAGCCCTGGAAGACGGTACGCAGGTCGACGTCGGTGTCCTGCACTCCGAAGAGGTCCAACGGCGTTCGGGAGCGCCGCAGTTCGGTGACCAGGGCGCCGACGGAGCCCACCGGCGCGGTGGCCGTCCTGGCCGCCGCGACGCTGAGGGCGAGCGGCAACCGGGCGCACAGGTCGACCAGTTCGTCCGCCGCGTGGGGTTCCCGCTCCAGCCGTTCGGCCCCCATCTGCCGTTCCAGGAGGGTGCGGGCGGCGTAGCGCGGCAGCACGTCGAGGGCGATCCTCAGCGCGCCTTCCCGTACGACGAGACCGTCGAGGCGGTTGCGGCTGGTGACGACGGCGACGGAGCCGGGCTCGCTCGGCAGCAGGGGCCGTACCTGTTCGGTGGAGCGGGCGTTGTCCAGCACGAGCAGCACCCGTCGCCCGGCCAGCAGGGTGCGCAGCAGCCCGGCGGCGACGGCGGTGTCGGCCGGGACGGCGGCCGGGGTGACGCCGAGCGCCTGGAGGAAGCCGTGCAGGGCCTCGCCCGGGTCCATGGCCGGCTCGGATCCGTATCCCCGCAGGTTCACATGGAGCTGGCCGTCCGGGAACTGTTCGCGGACGCGGTGCGCCCAGTGCAGGGCGAGCGCCGTCTTGCCGACGCCGGCGGTCCCCTCGACCACGGCGACCAGCGCGGGACCGGTCGCGGTGTCGTCGTCCGACGGTGTCCGCAGCCCGTCGAGCCGGGCCAGTTCCGCCTCGCGGCCGACGAACACCGGGTGGCGCAGGGGCAGTTGGCGTGGTGGCGCCGGGGCGGTGGGCCGGTGTGCGGTCGTCCGGGGCGCGGTGGGGCGCAGCCGCCGGGCGGTGTCGGCCTCGTCCCGCAGGGTGCCGAGCCGGCCTGCCTCGGGTCCGGTGACGCCCAGCGCGTCGAGCAGTGCGTCGAACACGCCGGTCCCCGGCAAAGTGGTGCCGTTCAGGTAGGCGTAGAGGCTGCTGGGGGACACGTTCAGCCGCTTGGCCAGTTCTCCTCGGTCGAGCGTTCTGCCGAGCCGTTTCTCAGCCCGCACCACGGCGCGGGCCAGTTCGACCGCCAACCGCCGTCCGAGAGCCTTTCCGTCCTCGGCGGGCGACGAGTGGACCTCGTTCAGCACCGTTCCTCCGCGGGCCGTTCACGGGTCCGCGCAGCGCGGATCCAGAGGTTTCCAGTGTGTTCCAGGACCGCGGGTGGCGGGAACCGTCCGCGTGTTCCGCTGCGGATTCCACGCCGGCGGAATATCCTCCGCCGGCCGGCCCGCAGGAGGACGACAGCCGTGCAGACCCACTGAGCCACCGCAGCACTCGACCGCCGACCGCGAACCCGGCCCGGGGCGTCCACGGAAGGGGCGCCGGGCCGGCCGGGTACGCGCTAGCCGCGGCCGGCGGAACCCGTACGGCGCGCGCGCTCCAGCACGGTGGCGGCGGCATCCGCCCACGTCACCCGGGCGGCCATCGCCTTCCGCAGCTCGGCGGCCCGTGCGAAGGCCGCGTCCAGATCCCACATGACGGCGCTGATGGCGGTCTGCCAGCGCTTGATGTCCGCCTTCCCGCCCTGGCCGTCCACGTCCACCACGGCCAGTTCGGCGACCGGCAGGTTCTGCGCGCGCAGCAGTACGCCCAGCCCGCTGCGTCCGCTCACCAGCACGGGTACGCCGGCCGCGACGGCCTCCAGACCGGCCAGGCCGAACGCCTCCGCCCGTGAGGGCATCAGGAGCAGGCTCGCCCGCGCCACGTCGTTCTCGACGCGCCACGGCGAGGAGGAGTAGCCGTAGGGGGTCACGTCCACGGCGGGGTTGGCGATCCACTTGGTCACCTGCTCGACGGACTTCTTGAACTGCTGTGCGGGCACCCCTCGCAGCAGCAGTTCCCAGTGGCCGGGCGGCGCCCTGTCCGGTACCGCCTGTCCCAGCGCCCGGCACGCGATGTCCAGCCCCTTGAGCGGGGCGTCCTCCAGCCGGCCCGTCATCAGGATCTGCGGGGTGCCGCCCGCCGGGGGCAGCACCGCGTCCCTGCCGTCGAACCCCGGGTCGATCCGGACAGGCGATGCCAGGTCGCGGTACATCGGCGTCCGCAGGTGACTGCGCAGGGCCGACTCCAGGCGCGGGCCGACGGGCATCGGGTGCAGCGCGCCCCGGCAGAGTTCGAGTTCCAGATCCGTGCGCTCCTCGGCGCGGGCGCCCGGACCTCCTTCGGCGTGCGGTTTGTGGCCCTCCGCCCGGTCGGGTTCGACGTGCAGGAAGTGCAGTCGCCCGGCGCCCGGGAAATGGTCCTCCGCCTGCTGTCTGGCCGCCGGTCCGGTGACCCTGCCGTGTCCGAGGACGAGGTCGGGCTCGAATCCGTCGGTGAGCACCGGCCGCCGCAACAGCGCCGCCACCCCGCCGAGGCCCGGCCGGGCGGAGTCGATCAGCCGCACGCCCTTCGCCAGCGCGTCCTCCCGTTCCTCGGGGGTGGAGGCGACCACCATGACGCGGACGTCCGCTCCGGCGGCGGCCAGCGCGACGCACAGGGCCCGGTTGAAGGTGCTCACGCCTCCGTGGGCGGGGAACCACTCGTCGGCGACCACCAGCACCCGCACCGGCCGGCCCGGCTCGGCGGGCGGTACCTCCGACGCGCCGGCGGGCGCCTGGCTACGGGCCTGGGACGGCGGCGTGCGGTGCCCGGCCAGTTCGTGGATGGTGAGGGCGTCGTCCAGACTTCCCAGGAACCAGGAGACGAACCGCTCGTCCCGCTCCAGGGCCGCCGCGGCGTCGAGTTCGACGCCCGTGGTCCGGCCGGACGCCTCCAGCGCCCGCAGGGCGTTGTCCCAGGTGCCGCTCACGGAGTGCCGTATGAGGCGGAGTTCGGCCGTGGGATCCGTCAGCAGCCGGTGTCCCGCGTCGGAGTACGGGGGCCGCACCACGGCGCGTGGTCCGTCGTTCCCCGCGGCCCTGCCCTCGATCAGCCGGCGGTGGACCGCCCACTGGTAGCGGATGGCGGTCGTGTGCATCAGGTAGCGGACGAACGGCGGCAGTTCGGCGCTGCCGCCCTCGGACCACGCCCAGGCGCCGAGCCGTCGGTCGCCGGTCCGTCCCAGTAACCGCAACAACCGGTCCGCCCGGGTCTCGTCACCGCCTTCCGGCTCCAACAGGTCGAGATCACCGGGGGTTTCGGCGGGCAGCACCCCCAACTCCAGGGTGACGGCGCCCAGATGGACCGGTCCGAGCGGTCCGATGACGGTCGACAGCCGTCGGCGCAGTCCGGGCCAGGTCCGGTCCGGTTCGGCCCCCAGCAGCAGCGACAGGTTGAGGATCTCGTGGTGCCGGCGGAGGATCGCCTGGTCGCGCCTGCCGTACTGCACGGCCGCCACCGGCACCGAGCCGTGGGCGGGCGCGAGGGGCAGGACGTCGGGCACCCGGGCCGGAATCGACCCGGACAACGGTGTACCGCTGCCCCGCAGTTGGCGGAACCGGTCCCACATGGCGCGCAGCGAGGCCAGGCCGGCCTCGGCGTGCGGGACGTCCAGCGGGACGAAGACGTGAACGGCGACTTCCTGCTTCGCCACTGCTGTTTCGGGCACGTACCGGTACACCCCCGCCTCGGGCCGGCTCCCGCGCCGGGCCTCGCTCACGCAAGTCCATGCAGTCTAGGGGTGATTCACCCGGTATCGGCATGACGCGGAGCCCCCGGTGCGGGCTACTCGGTGAGGTGGGCCCGCAGGTCGGCCAGGACCTCGTCGGCCGCCGTCACGCCGAGGCCGAGGTACCAGGTCTCGTCCGGGACGTCGTAGGCGTGGCCGGACTTGCCGGTGGCCTTGGGGTCGCCGTAGACGCCGTAGACGCCGGTGAAGAGGACGGAGGGCCGGCACTCCGCGGGCTCGGGGCCACCGCCGGGGGTCCCCGCGGCACGCATACGATCGGGCCGTGCACAGTTGGAACAAGAGTTTGGACGCGGCGGGCATCCGGGAGCCGGGACTACGGCGGGACTACGGCGTCCAGCGGCAGTCGGTGTCGCGCTCCCGCCGCACCTCGTACCTGGCGACCCGCGTGTTGCTGCCGCCGGGGACGCTGCCGCACGTCATGGCGGCGACGGCCTTCATGGACCACGGGGACAACCTTCTGGACACCGGCCCGAAGCCGCGGCGGGCAGCGGCCTGGGCGTCGTGGGAGCGGCGGGTGCGCGAGGCCCTGGACACGGGGGTGAGCGACGATCCGCTGATCCGCACCCTGCTGCACACCATCGCCGCCCACCCACGGCTCCGGGACGTGGTGGAGGCGTATCTGTCCACCGCCACCGCCGAGTTGGAGTTCGCCGGCTTCACCACCGAGGCCGACTACCAGGCCTACCTCGACGCCTACTCGCTGCCCGCGTTCCTGCTGGTCGCCACGCTGGTGGGCCCCGAGGGCGAGGACGGGCCGTTCCGGGCGGCGTGCCGGACGTTCATCGACGGCAGTCAGCGGCTGGACTTCGTCAACGACATCGCCGAGGACCTGCGGGAGGGGCGGCTGGGCATCCCGGCGGAGACACTGAAGCGCTTCTCGGTGACGCCGGACGACCTGACTTCGGGTCAGGAGCCGCCGGGCCTGAGGGAGTTGGTGGCGCAGGAGGTCGGCGCGGCCCGGGCCGACCTGGAGCGGGCGCGAGAGCTGCCCGCCCTCGTCCCGGCTCCCCACCGGCCGCTGCTCGGCGCGCTGGTCGAGATGGAACTCCTGACCGCGGACGCGGTGCTCGCACGCGGTCCCGGGCTGCTGCGCGGCTCGGCCAGCCCGCCGCCGACGGGCGCGTTGCGGGTGCTCCTGACCGCCCGCCGCCCCCCTCACCTGCGGATTTCCCCGCCATCTTCCTGACGGGCTGTCAAAACTAAGGAATTACCTAGGTTTTCACAGCAATTCATTGGCTTTTGAATTCTGAGTTTTCCGTTGCGCGGCCCGACGTCGTGTTAAGTTTCTTCTCATCAGGCCCCCACAGGCACTGGAAACTCAGAAGGAGTCGATATGAGCTTCAGGGTGATTTCCTCGCTTTCCCCCCGCCGGAACCCGGACCTGGACCAGAATGCCAACCCGAACCCCAACCAGGTTCCCCCGCCGCCGCAGCAGGGGCGTCGTCGCCCGCGTCCCGGTGAGCCCGTGCGCCCCCAGCAGCGGTGACGGCAGGGAGGGCCGGCGATCCGCCGGCCCTCCCGGTATATCCGGAGGATAACCATGGGTGCACCCGCGTATTACCTGGAAAGCGAATATCCCCGGAGTGTACCGCCGGGTATAGAGCTGTCCGAATACGGACTTCCCTTTTCCGAGCAGTACGAGCATTTCGAGCAGTACGAGCAGCACGAAGCAACCACGAAGAACATCCCCGCTCGCGTCGCTTTTCGCCGTTTCTGGCCCATGACCAGAGGGCTGCGGCGCTGGCTCGTTGCCGTCTGGCTGTGCACCGTCCTGGGCGCGCTCGCCGAGACCTCCGCGATTCTGCTGTTCGGCGATCTCACGGACAACGCGCTGCAGAACGGCTCCCTGGACGCCTTCTGGTCGCCCGCCGCGCAGTGGCTCGCCCTCGCCGTGGTCGGCGCGGCCATCGGCTACGCGGGCGGCTCCCTCTCCGTCTGGGTCTCGGAGCGGTTCGTGATGCGGCTGCGCGAACACGTCTTCGACCATGTCCAGAAGCTGCCCCCGCACTTCTTCCAGCGCCACCGCCAGGGCGATCTGCTCTCCCGGCTGACCGGTGACGTCGAGGCGATCGAGCAGATGGCGGTCTCCGGACTGATCGGCACCGCCTCCGCCCTGTTCAGCGCCGTCTTCTACGCGGCTGCCGCGTTCTGGCTGCAGTGGGACCTGGCCACGGCCACGTTCGCGCTCGCCCCGCTGTTCTGGCTCGCCGCGCGGAAGTTCTCGGCCGGCGTCAAGTCCGTCGCCCGGGACGGCCGGGTCGCCGACGGCGCGGTCACCTCCGTGGTGGAGGAGTCACTCGGCAACCTCGTCCTCACCCAGGCCTACGGCCGGCAGGACGCCGAACGCCGGCGGCTCAAGGTGGAGGCCACGGCCTGGTTCCGGGCCTCGGTCCGCTCCGCGCGGCTCAACCAGGCGTACGGCCAGATCGTCCAGGTCATCGAGACCATCTGTGTGCTGGCCGTGATCGGGATCGGGGTGTGGGAGATCTCCGAAGGCCAGATGACCCTCGGTCAGCTGCTCGCGTTCGCCGCCCTGCTCAGCTACCTCTACCCGCCCATCCGCAGCCTCGCCCAGCTCGGCCTGCTCGTCACCGCGGCCACCGCCGGGGCGGAGCGGCTCATCGAGATCCTGGACGCCCGGCCCGCCGTCAGCGACCCGGCGCAGGGCGCCCACCCGGCGACCGGCCGGCCCGACGGCACCGTCGAGGTACGGGACGTCTCCTTCCGCTACCCGGGCACCGACGTCACGGCCCTGGACGGGCTGTCCTTCACCGTGCGGCCCGGCGAGACCGTGATCATCACCGGGCCCAGCGGCGCGGGCAAGTCGACCCTCTCCAAACTCCTGCTGCGCTTCTACGACCCCGACTCCGGCGCGCTCCTCCTCGACGGCACCCCGCTGAACGCCTTCCCCCTGGAGCGGCTGCGCGAGTACGTCGCCCTGCTCCCGCAGGAGACGCTCGTGCTGCACGACACCGTGCGCGCCAACATCGCCTGCGGGCGGCCCGGCGCCAGCGACCACGCCATCGAGGAGGCCGCCCGGACCGCCGACGCCCACGACTTCATCCTCGGTCTGCCCGACGGCTACGACACCCGGGTCGACCCCAACTCCGCCCGGCTGTCGGGCGGTCAGCTGCAGCGGCTGGCCATCGCGCGGGCCGTCCTGCGCGACGCGCCGGTGCTCGTCCTGGACGAGCCCACCACCGGTCTGGACGGCATCGCGGCCCGCCGGATCGTCGAACCGCTGCGCCGCCTCATGGCCGGCCGCACCACGCTCATGATCACCCACGACCTGGACCTCGCCCCGGACGCCGACCGGGTCATCGTCCTCGAACACGGGCGCATCACCGAGACCGGCCGCCACGACGAACTCCTCGCCCTCGGCGGCACCTACGCCCGTCTGCACCACTCCCGCAAGAACACCGCCGCCGGCGTCTGACGCCCCGGCCGCCGACGCGGCAGCGTTACTTTTCCCGCCGGATCCGGCCCGCTGTGTTCGATTTCCGCGGCTTTCCCTCCCCTGGCTGGCTCCGGGCCCCCGGCCCGGCCGAAAGTTGCCGCCGAATCCAGTCGAGCGCAGCGCCGAGCGCTGCAGGGGAGAGTTCCGTGAACGTCACGACAACCGCGACCGCGCCACCGGAGCGGCGGGCGAGCACCATCGTCATGGCCTGTGTCGGCGTGTTCGTCGCCTATCTGCCGGTGACCGCCGTCGCGGTGAGCCTGCCCGCGATCCAGCGGGCGCTGGACACGTCGACCTCGCAGCTTTCCTGGGTGCAGGACGCGTTCGTCCTGCCGATGGCCGCCCTGATCCTGACCGCCGGTGTCTTCGGCGACGTCCACGGCCGCAGGAAGGTCTTCCAGGCGGGGCTCGCCTTCAGCGCCGTGGGCGCGCTGGTCGCGCTGTGCGCGCAGTCGATCCAGGTGGTCTGGGCGGGCCAGGCCCTCGCCGGCCTCGGCGCGGCGGCACTGCTGCCCACCACCCTGGCGATGATCAGTCATGCGGTCCCCGACCACCGGGAGCGCGGCAAGTTCATCGGGATCTGGGCGACCGCCCTGATGGCGTCCCTGGCCCTGGGCTCGCTCCTGGCCGGCTCGATCCTGGAGCACTTCGCGTGGCGCTGGATCTATCTGCCGTCCGTCGCCGTGGCCCTCACGGCGCTTGCCGTGTCGGTGCGGGTGCTGCCCGACTCCCGGGCGCCGGGCACCCGCCGGCTGGACTGGGGCGGCCAGCTCACCGCCATGCTCGCCATCACCGCGCTCGTCTACGGCATCATCGAGGGCGGTGCCACGTCCTTCACCGACGTCAAGGTGATGGTGGCGCTGTCCACGGCCGCGGTGAGCGCGGTCGCGTTCGTCATGGTGGAGCGGACCAGCAGCAGTCCGATGCTGGACCTCACCCTGTTCCGCAGCCCGGCGTTCACCGCCACCACCCTGATCGCGATGATCAGCTTCCTGGGTCTGATCGGGTTCTTCTTCGCGCTGAGCCTGTACTTCGGCCTGGTGCAGAACCTCACCACGCTCCAGGGCGCCCTGCGGCTGGTGGCGATCTCCGGTGTGCCGCTGGTGCTGGGCGCGCCGGTCGGGCAGCTGATGCACCGGGTCTCCCCGCGGCTGCTGATCCCCGGCGGCCTGCTCGTCACCTCGGGTGCGCTGCTGTCGCTGACGAGCATCGGCGCGGACACCTCGTATCTCTCCCTGACCTGGCGGCTGGCGCTGCTCGGCCTGGGAATGGCGCTGGTGGTGACCCCGATGACCGCCACCGCGGTCAGCTCGGTCCCCTTCCACCAGGCCGGTATGGCCGCCGCGGCCAACAACGCCTTCCGGCAGGTCGGCGGCGCCCTCGGCCCCGCGGTCCTCGGGGCGATCCTGACCACGAAGGCCGTGAACGCCCTGCCCGGCCACCTCACCGACGCCGGACTGACGCCGGCGGCGGCCGACCGGATCGCCTCGACGGCGGACACGGACGGCCTGGGCGCGGTCGCCGGCCTGAACCTGGGCGCGGACCAGGGGCGGGTGCTGGGTGCCCTGTCCGAGTCCTTCCTCGACGGGCTCCATCTGTGCCTGGTCATCGCCGCCGCACTGTCCCTGCTCGCCGCCGCCGTCGGCGCGGTCCTGCTGCGGGCACCGCGGCACGCCGCCCCGCCGGTCGCCGTCGCACCCCGGCCGGAGGTCCAGCCGCAGCCCCACGGCGTGTGACACCGACGTACCGGGCCGGGAGCGCTGAGCGGGCGACACCGGACCGGTATGGGCGCCCGCCGTGGGGACGGGCCGGGCGCCCGGTCGTGACCCGGGACGGGACCCCCGCCGTCCCGGGTCACGCCACGCCCATGTCTCAGCAACCACATGGCACCTATCGCATACAGTCGCCCGTGATCGCGCCCCGTCCGCAGCAGGAGTCAGCATTGGAGCCCCAGCCGCTCGACACCCTCGACCTGAAACTCCTCCACGCGCTCCAGGTGGACGGGCGGGCCCCGTTCAGCCGGATCGCCGAGGTCCTCGGGGTGTCCGACCCGACCGTCGCCCGGCGTTTCCGCCGGCTGCGCACCACCGCGGGGCTGCGGGTGATCGGCATGACCGACGAGACCCTCCTCGGCCGGCAGAGCTGGATCGTCCGGCTGCGCTGCACCCCCGACGTGGCCGAGCAGCTCGCCGACGCCCTCGCCCGGCGCCCCGACATCTCCTACGTCGATCTGATCTCCGGCGGCACCGAGGTGCTGTGCACGCTGATGCCGCGCAGCCGGCAGGACCGCGACGAGCTGCTGTTCAACCGCCTCCAGCGCACACCCCGGATCATCTCGGTCGACACCTACTGCGTCCTGCACACCTTCTACGGCGGCCCGCTCGGCTGGCTCGACAAGAACCGCGCGCTCGACGCGGACGAGGAGGCGGCGCTGCGTCCGCCGCGCGTCGAGCGGGCCGACGCGCCGGTCGCCCTCGACGAGGCCGACGAGTCCCTGCTCGCGGAGCTGCGCCGGGACGGCCGGACCACGTTCGGCGAACTCCAGCGCAGCACCGGTCTGTCGGAGACCGCGGCCAAGCGGCGCCTGGAGCGGCTGCGCTCCCTCGGCGTCCTCTACTTCGACGTCCAGCACGACAGCGCGACCCTCGGCCACGGCACGGACGCGATGCTCTGGCTCACCGTCGCGCCGTCCGCCCTGGACGGTGTGGGACGGGCGCTCGCCGGACACCCCGAGGTCCACTTCGCCGCGGCCACCACCGGGAAGACCAACCTGGTCGCCGCCGTCTCCGCCCGCGGCACCGGCGAGCTCTACTCGTACCTGAGCCGGCGGATCGGCGCCCTCGACGGCGTACGGGCCGTCGAGACCGCCCTCACCCTGCGCCAGGTGAAGCAGCTGACCTATGAGCCGACCCGCTGAACCGGCAGCCCCGGCTCGGTGAACTGGGTGAGGTGCAGCTCGGCGTACCGGCCGCCCGCCGCGAGGAGTTCCTCGTGGGTGCCGCGTTCGACGATCCGGCCGGCTTCGAGGACGAGGATCAGGTCAGCGGCCCGGACGGTGGTCAGGCGGTGGGCGATGACGATCGCCGTACGGCCGGACAGTGCCTCGGTGAGGGCCTCCTGGACGGCCGCCTCGGAGGTGTTGTCGAGGTGGGCGGTGGCCTCGTCGAGGACGACGACCCGTTGGCGGGCCAGCAGCAGCCGGGCGATAGTCATGCGCTGGCGTTCGCCGCCGGAGAGGCGGTAGCCGCGCTCGCCGACGACGGTGTCGAGGCCGTCGGGGAGCGAGTGGACGAGGGCGTCGAGGCGGGCCCGGCACAGGGCGTCCCACAGTTCGTCCTCGCCCGCTTCCGGCCTGGCGAGGAGCAGGTTGGCCCGGACGGTGTCGTGGAAGAGGTGACCGTCCTGGGTGACCATGCCGACGGTGGCCCGCAGGGAGCCGGCGCTCAGGTCGCGTACGTCGACCCCGCCTATACGGACGGCGCCGGCGTCGACGTCGTACAGCCGGGGCAGGAGCTGGGCGATGGTGGACTTGCCGGCACCGGAGGAGCCGACGAGGGCGATGGTCCGGCCGGGCTCGGCGTGGAAGGAGACGCCGTGCAGGACCTCGGCGCCGCCGCGGGTGTCGAGGGTGGCGACCTCCTCCAGTGAGGCGAGGGAGACCTTGTCGGCGGACGGGTAGCCGAAGCGGACGTCGTCGAACTCGACGGAGACGGGGCCCTCGGGGACCTCGCGGGCGTCGGGTTTCTCCTCGATGAGCGGTTTCAGGTCGAGGACCTCGAAGACCCGCTCGAAGCTGACCAGGGCGCTCATCACCTCCACGCGGGCCCCGGCGAGCGCGGTGAGCGGCGCGTACAGGCGGGTCAGGAGGAGGGCGAGGGCGACGACGGCGCCCGGCTCCAGGGCGCCGTCCAGGGCGAGCCGGCCGCCGAGGCCGTAGACGAGGGCGAGGGCCAGGGCGGAGACGAGGGTCAGGGCGGTGAGGAACACCGACTGGGCGGTGGCCGTGCGCACGCCGATGTCGCGGACGCGGGCGGCGCGGGCCGCGAACTCCGCGGACTCCTCCTCGGGGCGGCCGAACAGCTTGATCAGAGTGGCGCCGGGTGCGGAGAAACGCTCGGTCATCCGGGTGCCCATCGCCGCGTTGAGCGTGGCCGCCTCCCGCTGCATCCCGGCCATCCGGCGGCCCATCCGCCGGGCGGGCAGCACGAACACCGGCAGCAGGGCCAGCGCGAGCAGGGTGACCTGCCAGGACAGGGTGAGCATCACGGCGAGGGTCAGCAGCAGGGTGACCAGGTTGGCGACCACGCCGGAGAGGGTGTTGCTGAACGCGCGCTGCGCACCGATCACGTCGTTGTTGAGTCGGGAGACGAGCGCTCCCGTACGAGT
This sequence comes from Streptomyces vulcanius, assembly GCF_042653945.1. Classification (NCBI taxonomy): domain Bacteria; kingdom Bacillati; phylum Actinomycetota; class Actinomycetes; order Kitasatosporales; family Streptomycetaceae; genus Streptomyces; species Streptomyces vulcanius. The sequence continues at coordinate 57,209 of NZ_JBHSFK010000049.1, forward strand.
ACGTGTGAAGAACGCGACCGGCATCCGCTGCACATGATCGAACACCGCCGTGCGCAGATCCAGGATGAGCCCCTCCCCGAGGGTCGCCGAGAGCCTGCGGCCCAGCACGCCGAGGGCGGCCTCCCCGACCGCGATCAGCGCGATCAGCAGCGCCAGCCGGACGACCCGGCCGGGGTCGCCGTGCGACACGATCGCGTCGACGACCTGTCCGGCGAGTACGGGGGTGGCGACGGCGAGCAGCGCGGTCACTACCCCGAGCCCGACGAACAGGGCGATACGGCGGCGGTGCGGGCGGGCGAACGCGCCGATGCGGCGCAGTGTCGCCCGGTCGAAGGGGCGTCGTTCGTGCTGTGCGTTCATGACGCTGTACAGCTGGGTCATAGCGATGGCGTCCATGCTCATGGCAGCGACCCTAGAACCTCCACCAATCTTGAGGTCAAGCCCGCTCCCGTCAGGTTCAGCACTCCCCCGAAGGACCCGATGACCGCACGTAATGCTCTGTCCCCGCTTCCGCAACCTGCCGTTGGCACCGCGTGGAAAACCTCTCCCGATGTGACAGACGTTCCGCTCAGCTCGTTCACCCGGCGCCTCCCCCTCCGCCGGATCCTCTGTCTGGTGCCGCTCGTGCTCGTCGCGGTGGTCGCGGTGCAGCACCGCTCGGTGCTCGCCGACGGTTTCAGCCATCTACGCAGCGCCGAGTGGCCCTGGCTGCTGGCCGCGGCCTGCGCGACCTGTCTGACCTGGGTGGCCGCCGCCGTCACCCGGCAGGGCGCCGTGATGCAGCGGCTGCCCAGACTGCGGCTGCTGGCCACGCAGTTCGCGGCCGGCGCGGCCAACCACCTGCTGCCCACGGGCCTCGGTGCGAGCGCCGTCAACCTGCGGTTCATGACCGTCTGCGGGGTGCCGCTGGCCCGCTCCTCGGCGGCCCTCGCGCTGTATCTGATGGCCGAGGGCGTGGCCCGGGTGGGCCTGCTGGCCGTGCTGATGCTCGCGTTCCCCGACGCGCTGCGGCTCGGCTCCCTGCTGCCCGACGGGGTGGCCGGCCCGGTCCTGGCCGCCGTGGCGGCGGCCGTGGTCGTGGCGGCGGCCGTCCTGTTCCTCGTACGACGGCTCCGTACGACCGTGTTCACCTTCCTGCGCACCGCGCTCGGCGAGGCCCGCTCGGTGCACACCTCTCCGGCGCGGGCACTGGCCCTGTGGGGCGGCTCGCTGGCGTTCCCGGTGCTCCAGGCGGCCGGACTGGCCGCGGTGGGCCAGGCGCTCGGGCTGCCGGTGCCGCCGGTGTACATGGTGGTCGCCTATCTGGCGGCGACGGTCGCGGTCGCCGCGGTGCCGACCCCGGGCGGGATCGGCTCGGTGGAGGCGGCGCTGATCGTGACCCTGGTGGCGGCGGGCGGCCCGCTGGCCCTCACCACGGCGGTGGTCCTCACTTACCGCGTCATCACCGTCTGGCTGCCGCTGGTGCCGGGGGCGGTGACGCTGGGGGCGCTGGTGCGGTGGAAGGTGATCTGAGGGCCCGCCCGCCCCTGGCCGGGGCGGGCGGGCGGCGGGTCACAGGTCGTCGTCCTCGTCGGGACCCAGCCGGGGCAGCGTGTCGTCGAGGGTGCCGTAGGAGTCGTACAGGTCCTCGACGGCCCGCACCATGGACTCCACGCCCGGTTCGCGGACGATGAGGAGGCCCTGTACCCAGAAATAGGCACCGTCCAGGCACTCACCGGTCCCGCGCCAGCGGTCCATGATCGCCTGGATCCTGCCCTGCGTCATGATGTTGGCGCACCACCGCTCACCGCCCGGCTCGACGATGAGCACGTCGCCGTCGTCGAGGGACTCGGGCTGCCGGCCGTCCCCCACCGTGAACGTGAAGGTGAGTTTGGGCCTGCGCACGGTCCAGAACGGCTCGCGGACCTCAATTTCCATACAGCTCCTCCAGTCTCGCGATGACCTTGGACTCGTACTTTTTGTCGGACTTGCCGACGATTTCGATCGTGTCGCCCAGCTTCCGGTAGAACAACCGAGCGCCGTGATAGCTACGGGCGTAGCTGATGCCGCCCGGCAGTGTTTCCGTGCCGATGCCGGAATCCAGATTGCCCTCCATCAGCTTCCTGAACATGTCGTCGAGATCCGACTGGACCCTCTGGTTCCTGGTCGACAGCTCAGCCAGGTTGCTGAGCCTCTTGTCCTTCCCGATGGCGGACTTCATGCAGTACTTCGCGGCAGCCGCTGCCGCGAGGGACTTGCCACGGGCGGCGGAGGCCGGTGCGAAGCCGAGGACCTCGTCGGCGAGGCTGAGCAGGCACTGCGCCGGGGCCTTGCCCTTGCGCAGGGTCTCCAGCAGCTTCCGCAGCCGCTCCAGGGTGTGCTTGGCCTGGACCGCGTCGTCGAGGAACCTCCCGACACCGCTGCTCACCTTGATGATGGCCTTGCCGAGCGCCGGGATCTTACCGACGGCCACGAAGATGCCGCCGACGTTGACGGCGGTCCACAGGCAGCTCTCGATGTCCCCGGTGCCGAAGCAGCGCTTGGCGTCCTCGACCCCGATGAACTCCAGCAGGATGGCCGCGCCGTTCTGCTTGATCCAGTCGATGACGTCCATGGAGGCGAGGGCCTGCGCGGCGCGGTACTGGTCCACACAGGCCTGGCCGCACTCCTTGCGCAGCAACTCCTCGTCGCTCGCCGACAGACCGGGCCCGGTGTCCGGGCCGGCCTCGGCGACGGCGGCGCGCTGCGCCTCGATCAGCTTGCGGTACTCCTCCTCGGCGGCGTCGGCGGCCTGGTCCGCCTCCTTGGCGGAGCCGTTGGCGTCCTTGGCGGCGGCTTCGGCGCCGGTGGCGTCCTCCTCCGCCCGGGTCGCGGTGTCGCGGGCGCTCGCGGCGTCGTTCTCGGCGGCCGTGGCGGCGTCCCGGGCGCCCGCCGCGTCGCGTTCGGCCTCGGTGGCCTCGCCGTCGGCGGCGTTGGCCTCCGCCCTGGCCGTGTACGCCGCCGACTGGGCGCGGGCGGCGTCGGACCCTGCCTGCTGGTCGTACGCCTGGGCGTTCGCGTCGGCCTTCTTGGCCGCTTCCGCGGACTTCGCCGCCGCTGCGGCGGAGGCCCGGGCGGCGGCGACCGAGGCGGCGGCACGGGCGGCGTCGGCGGCTGCGGCGGCTGCCGCCTTCGCGGCGGCCTTGGCGTCGGCCACGGCCTTGTCGGCGAGGGCCTCCGCGGTGGCCGCGGCCTTCGCCGCGTCGTCGGACTTGGCCTTCGCGGCGGCGGCCTGCTGCTCGGCCAGGGTCATGGAGGTCTGGCCGACCAGGACGGCGAACGCGGCGGAGGAGTCCGTCTCCTTGTAGGGGGTGCCGATGCTGATGGCCTCGTTGGCCGGCTTGATGACCTCCGTCGCCGAGTCACGGGCGGCGGTGGCCGCTTCGGCGGCGGCGTAGGCCTGGCCGGCGGTGACGGCCGCCCAGGAGGCGGTCTTGTCGGCCTCTCCGCGTGCGGCGGTGGCCTCGGTGCGCGCGGTGACGGCCGCCGCGGCGGCCTTCTTGGCCTCCGCCTCGGCGTTCTCGGCGTTCTGCCGGGCGTCGGCGGCGGCCTTGATCGCCGTGGCCGCGGCCGCGTGCGCGGTGACGGCTGCCGCGTGCGTCGTCCGGTACGCGGCCTGGGCGGTGTCCGCCGCCGACTCCGCCCGGTATGCCGCCGCGTCGGCCCTGATGGACGCGGCGCGAGCGGCGACGGCCGCCGCGGTCGCGGTGTCGGCCTCCTGCCGGGCGCTCGCCGCGGCGGTGGTCGCGGTGTTCGCCGCGGCCCGTGCCTCGGTGGCGGCGGCCCGGGTCTCCTGCGCGGCGGCGGTGCCCTCGGCCGCCGCTGCGGCCGCCTCCATCGCCGCGGCGCGGGAGAGCGCGGCCTGCTTGTCGCGGGCGGCCTCCTGTGCCTTGTTCTTGGCCCGGTACGCCCGTTGTTCGGCCTCGATCGCGTCGTTGTAGCGGTCTCCGGCGGTGCCGCCCGCGGTCTCGGCGGCGGCCCGTGCCGAGGCCGCCGTGGCCTGGTCCTGCCTGGCGCGGGTCTCGGCGGCCTCGGCCTTGGCGCGTTCGCGGGTGGCGGTGGCGTGCTCGGCCTGCGCGGTGGCACTGGCCGCCTCGGCGGTCACACGGGCCGCCTTCGCCGTCGCCGCGCCGGCCTGCGCCGTCTTCTCGGCGTTCTCGGCGGTGGTCTGGGCGGTGCGGGCCTTGGCGGCGTTGGCCGCCGCCTCCTTGGCCTGCGCGTCCGCCGCGTCGGCCGCCGCCTTCGCCTGGGCGGCGGCCTCCTCGGCGGCCACCCGGCGGAACTCGGTGTTGACCGCGTGGGCCTGCGTCTGGGACAGCGCGAGCTGGGCCTTGCTGTCCGCGACGGTCGCCTTGGCCGCGTTGACCGCGGTCTGGGTGGCCTTGGCCGCGGCCTGGGCCGCCGCCGCGGAGGCCTTGACGGCCTGTACCGACTGCTGGGCGTAGAGCAGTCCGCGACCGCGCGGGGTCTTCGCCGTGTCGGCGACGGCGTACGCGGCGGCCTGGGCGGTGCCGGCCTTGGTGGCGGCCGACTTGGCCGCGGTGGCCGCCGCGTTGGCCAGGGTCAGCTGCGCGACCGTCCGGTTGCGGGCGTTGGTCAGGTCGGTGGCGGCCTGGGTGAACAGCGCCTTGGCGGGGCGGTCGGCGGCGGGCTGCCCGGCCCAGAACTTCTGCCAGGTGAGGATCTGTTCGGCGAGCCAGGCCTGGCCGATGGACTCGATCATCGCGTCGGTGGCCTTGTGCGCCTGGTCGGCGGCGGTCGCCTCGGCGGCCATGATCTCGGCCCGCTGCTTGGCCTGGGAGGCGTACTCCTGCTCCCACTCCGCGTAGGCGGTCGCGGTCACCGGCGCCAGGACCCGGCGCGGGTCGTCGGGGTTCCAGCTGTCGCATCCGGCCCAGGAGATCTTGAGGGACTCCACCTCCGTCCGGTACTCGGGCGAGCCCTCGGCGGGCGCCTGCGTGGGGAAGCCGCCCTGGCGCAGATAGCGGGCGACGTCACTGGAGGTGGTCGAGTTGAAGGGCGGCTGGACGTTGCCCGAGTACAGCGTGAAGTCGGCGAGCTGGTCGTCGCCGGCCGGTGTCTTTCCCTTGAGGGAAGCGGCGAGCTTGCGCGCGCTGTCCAGCGCGGCCGCGTTCGGGGCGCTGCGGCCGTCCCGGCCGAAGGTGTCGTACAGCGCCTCCTGGGGGCCGAGCGTGAAGGCCGTGATGTCCGCGTCGAACTCCGGGGCGTGCAGCGACATCCCGGTGCTGCCGGTTGCGCTCGTGGCGAAGGGCCGGTTGGACGCCTCCCACCTCTTCGTGCGGTCCCAGGAGGCCTGGACGTCGGCGACGGCGCTCGCGCGGTCCGCGCGCAGGGCGTCGTCGAGCAGGCTCGGGTAGATGTTGTCCTTGCGGAACAAGGCGGCGGCGAGGTCGGCGTCGGTACCGTTCAAGGCCTTGAGCGCGGTGGCCTTGAGCGCCGCTCCCCCGATGTGCAGGGCGTATCCGGCCTCGCATCGGTCGGCGCGGGCGCCCTGCCCGAAAGTGATCCGCGATCCCTTGCCGTTGTCCGGCAGCGGGTCGGCGGCCCGGGCCGGGACGGCGTACGCCAGGCCGGTGAGTACGGAGACGGCCGCGACCAGTGCGGTACCGGCCAGGCTTCTGCGGCGGGCGGCCCGGTGGTGACCCGGTAATGGTGAGTGTCTGAACACGTCGCTCCCTGTCTCGTCGGACGGACGTTCAGGGAGGAAGCGGACCGGCAGGACGCCATGACGGCAGGCGGCCGCGGCCCGCCCGGCATGCGGGCAGGCCGTCGGCAGCGGGCATGGCTGCACCGCACGACGCGCAGAAAATGATCGAACAGGCGAGGCCGTCGCGCTGGTCGGGCGCGGGGCGTCGTCCTCTTCCCCCGTTGGACGCCAAGATCCTGGCACATCGAAAACGCTTGCGAAAGAGGTTTGTCAGGGGACTTGTGAGAACCCTGTGACCCGAGGGGTTGGTGCCCGAAAGACGTCGTCCGGGCAGGTCCGCGGGTGCGAACTGCCGTACCGGATACGGCAGGATGAACGGCCGTGCCCATTCACGCGGGCGCGCCAGCACATCCCGGAAACAAGCAGGTGAGTACGTGACGATTCTTCACATCCGGCCGTCGGCGGCCCGGTCCGCCGCGGAGCGACTTCCCGGAGGTGGCCGGTGAACCGCGCGCTGACCCTGGACGACTCCGTCCTCGCCGGAATCGCCGTGGCCACGGGGTTCCTGGTGGCGTTCCTGTCGCGGACGCTGCTGCTGTGGCTGGCCAAGCACGCCAAGCGGACGAGGTGGAGCGGTGACGACGTCGTCGTGGACGCGCTGCGCACGGTGGTGCCCTGGTCGGCGATCTCCGGCGGGGTGGCGGCCGGCGCCGCCGTACTGCCGCTGACGAAGACCGTCCAGCACACCGTCAGCCAGTCTCTGACGGTGCTGCTCATCTTCGTGGTGACCCTGTCGGCGGCCCGGGTGATCGCCGGGCTGGTGCAGTCGGTGACCTCCTCCCGCTCGGGGGTCGCGGGGTCCGCCACGATCTTCGTCAACATCACGCGGGTGCTGGTGCTGGCGATCGGCTTCCTGGTGGCGCTCCAGAGCCTCGGCATCTCCATAGCGCCGATGCTCACCGCCCTCGGTGTCGGCGGTCTGGCCGTCGCGCTGGCCCTCCAGGACACTCTCGCGAACCTGTTCGCGGGCATCCACATCCTCGCCTCCAAGACCGTGCAGCCCGGCGACTACATCAAGCTGAGCAGCGGCGAGGAGGGCTACGTCGAGGACATCAACTGGCGTCAGACCACGGTACGGGCGCTGTCGAACAACCTGATCGTGATCCCCAACGGGCAGCTCGCCAAGGCCAACATGACCAACTTCATGCGCCCCGAGCAGGAGTTGACGATCCTGGTGCAGGTGGGTGTCGCCTACGACAGCGATCTGGACCAGGTGGAGCGGGTGACCATGGAGGTCATCGCCGAGGTGATGACCGAGATCACCGGGGCGATCCCGGACCATGAACCGGCCGTCCGCTTCCACACGTTCGGGGACAACCGGATCGGGTTCACGGTGATCCTGGGCGTCGGGGAGTTCAGCGACCAGTACCGGATCAAGCACGAGTTCATCAAGCGCCTGCACCGCCGCTACCGGGACGAGGGCATCCGCATCCCGGCCCCCGCCCGGAACGTCTCGTTCCAGCAGGGCTCCCTGGTCATCCCACAACAACGCACCACAGAAACCCCGACCGAAGCGACCGCCGCCCGACTGGAGGGTTAGCGACTTCCCGGCGGATCATGTCTCATGGGCCCGGGTGAGGGGGTCTGCGGCATGATCCGCCGGTCCCCTGGCCCCCTGACCCCGTTCCTCCGGTTCCGGCCGGGCGCCCAGTACCGCGCCCTTCATCAACACACAGTCCGGGCGAGCCGACGCACGGCGCCACAGCCGGCCCACCAGGCCGCCGGCACCTGCGCGCCCCAGCCCCCGCCCGCCCGGACCGGACGGCACGCGCAGCCCGCACGGGCAGGAACACAGCCCCGGCACACGCAACCGACCCGCCCAGGCCGCACCCCCACCTCAACCGGACGGCACCGGCGGGCGGACTCCAGTGCTCGTCCGACCCCACCCGGCCCAGCCGGAGGACAACACCCGCCTCCGTCCAGGCCCGGAGCACAGCCCCCGGAACGCGTGTAGGCGGCAGCGCCGGTGTTGGAGCCCGTCCCGCTGGTCGTGGGCCGACGCCCCCGAAGGCCGACCAGGCGGGACGGGCCCCGGTTCAGAGGGTCGCCGAGTTCTCGTGCGGGCGGGCGGCCGTGCGGTTGCGGGGGGTGGTGAGGGACGGGGCCGGCGGGGTGACCGTCCAGTCCGGGTGGCCGGGCATCCTCGGGGTCGTCGTGCCGTACAGCCAGTCGCGCAGGAATCCGGAGACGTCCTGGCCGGAGGCGTGGCAGGCGACGGAGATGTAGTCCTCGGTGGACGCCGAGGAGTTGCGGTGGCGGGCGAGGAAGGTCCGCTCGACCGTGTGGAAGGCATCCTCGCCGATCAGCTGGCGCAGCGCGTACAGGACGAGGACGCCGCCCAGGTACCGCTGGCTGTCGAAGAGGTTGACCGCGTTCGGCGCGGCGACGGGCCCGGAGGTCCGCCGCCACTGGTCGCCACGCGCGTACGTGTCCTTCATCCGGGCCTCGAAGGTGGTCAGGCCCAGGGAGTCCGTCCAGCCGCGCTCGTAGCGGTACAGCAGCCCGTAGAAGTCGGCGTGGCCCTCGTTGATCCACAGGTCGGCCCAGGTGGCGGGGCTGACCATGTTGCCGAAGTAGGAGTGGACCAGCTCGTGCATCATGTGCGAGCCGATCTTCGACTCCTCCTGGAGGAGGAAGTTCGGCTTGTAAAGAGTGAGGGTCTGGGTCTCCAGGCCGGTGAAGTCGAAGGCGGCCGGGTCGTCGGAGTTGCAGGGCAGCAGTCCGTACGTCTCGAAGGGGTAGGCCCCCAGGCGCTGTTCGAGCCAGCCCACCAGACCGGGGGTGAGGGCGAGGGCGGGCTCCAGCGCCTCGGCGCGCGCGACCGGTACGACGTCGCGCAGCGGCAGCCCGTGCGGGCCCTGCCGGTGCTTGACGACGTAGTCGCCGACGGTGATCTGCGCGAGTTCGGTGGCCATCGGGGAGCGCGAACGGTAGGTGTAGGCCGTCCGGTCGCCCGGCAGGGTCTCGGTGTGCACCAGCGAGCCGTTCGCGACCGCGCGCAGGCCGGCCGGGACGGTGAGCCGGAAGCTGAAGTCCGCCTTGTCCGACGGGTGGTCATTGCAGGGGAACACGGTGTGCGCCGAGTCGGGCTGCGGGCAGATCGCGAACCCGTCGGGCGTGGGCACCCAGGCGGTGTGCGCGAGGGCACGGCGCGGATCGGCCGTGTAGGTCACACGGACCGTGGCCCGGGTACGGTCGCGCAGGGGGCGGCGCGGTGTGATCCGCAGCTTCTCCCCCGTCTGCTCGAACTCGGCCGTCCGGCCGTCCACCCGCACGGAGCGTATGTCCAGGCCGAGGGCGTCGAGGGAGAACCGGGAGAGGTCCTGCGTGGTGCGGATCCGCAGGGTCGCCGTGGCGTCGACCAGGGTGGTCGTGGCGTCGTAGGAGAGGTCGAGGTGATAGGCGGCGACGCGGTAGCCGTCGTTGCCGAGGGCCGGGTAGACGGGGTCGCCGAGGGTCTCGGCGCCCGGGTCGGCGCCCTTGGACCCGGTGGCGTACGCGGTGTGTCCCCCGAGGGTGAGCGCGGCGGTGGTGCCGATCAGGGCTGCTGCCGGGCCCGTGACTCTGGTGCGATATCTCATGGTCCGCTTTCTGCTCCGCTTCCGCTGAAGCGGCCGGATGGTCGGTCCGGCTGGTGGACGAGGTCGTGGCTCCACGGCCGCGGTCGTGGTTGCCCACGAACGAGGTTGTGGTTCCACCCTCTTGACCACCCGAGCCACCCATTTGGTTGCCCCGAAGGACGCACCGTCCCCCGGAGGTGTGAGCGGCACCCCCGCAAACCCCGGTACGGACCCCTGTCGAGCCCGGGCCCGTCACGAGATATCTTGATGTCGAGCAATGTTGCAGACGTGGAGCGGAGCACCCGGTGACTGACTCGACCATCATCTATACGCACACTGACGAGGCCCCGGCCCTGGCAACGTATTCCTTCCTGCCGGTGGTCCGGGCATACGCCTCGCAGGCGGGTGTCGCCGTCCAGACGCGGGACATCTCGCTGGCCGGGCGGATCATCGCCGTGTTCCCGGAGTACCTGACCGAGGACCAGCGCATCCCGGACGCGCTGACCGAGCTCGGCGAGCTGGCCAAGACGCCCGAGGCCAACATCATCAAGCTGCCGAACGTCTCGGCGTCGATCCCGCAGCTCAAGGCCGCGATCGCCGAGCTGCAGAGCCAGGGCTACGCGCTGCCGGCGTACCCGGACGACCCCAAGACCGACGAGGAGCGGGACGTCCAGGCCCGCTACGACAAGATCAAGGGCTCGGCCGTGAACCCGGTCCTGCGCGAGGGCAACTCCGACCGCCGCGCCCCCGCGTCGGTCAAGAACTACGCCAAGACCCACCCGCACCGCATGGGCGCCTGGTCGTCGGAGTCCAAGACCGACGTCGCCACCATGGGTGAGAGCGACTTCCGCTCCACCGAGAAGTCCGCCGTGATCTCCGAGGCGGGCGCCCTGAAGATCGAGCTGGTCGGCGACGACGGCTCCGTCAAGGTGCTGCGCGAGTCGGTACCGGTCCTCGAGGGCGAGGTCGTCGACGCCTCCGTCCTGCACGTCGCGCCGCTGCGCGAGTTCCTCACCGCGCAGATCGCCAGGGCCAAGGCCGAGGGCGTGCTGTTCTCCGTGCACCTCAAGGCCACGATGATGAAGGTCTCCGACCCGATCATCTTCGGTCACGTGGTGCGCGCCTTCTTCCCGAAGACCTTCGCGAAGTACGGCCAGACGCTCGCCGCGGCCGGCCTGACGCCGAACGACGGTCTGGGCGGCATCTACAAGGGCCTGGAGTCCCTGCCGGAGGGCGCCGAGATCAAGGCCTCCTTCGACGCCGAGCTCGCCGAGGGCCCGGCCCTGGCGATGGTCGACTCCGACAAGGGCATCACCAACCTGCACGTGCCGTCCGACGTCATCGTCGACGCCTCGATGCCGGCCATGATCCGCACCTCCGGCCACATGTGGGGCCCGGACGGCCAGGAGGCCGACACGCTGGCGGTCCTGCCGGACTCCTCGTACTCCGGCGTCTACCAGGCCGTGATCGACGACTGCCGCGCCCACGGCGCCTACGACCCGTCGACCATGGGCTCCGTCCCGAACGTCGGCCTCATGGCGCAGAAGGCCGAGGAGTACGGCAGCCACGACAAGACCTTCGAGATCCCGACCACCGGCACGGTCCGCCTCGTCGACCAGGCCGGCAACGTGGTGATCGAGCAGACGGTCTCCGCCGGCGACATCTTCCGCGCCTGCCAGACCAAGGACGCGCCGGTCAAGGACTGGGTGAAGCTGGCCGTCACCCGCGCCCGCGCCACCGGCAACCCGGCCGTGTTCTGGCTGGACGAGACCCGCGCGCACGACGCCAACCTGATCGCCAAGGTCGAGGCGTACCTGCCGGAGCACGACACCGAGGGCCTGGACATCCGGATCCTCGCCCCGGTCGAGGCGACCAAGCTGTCGGTCGAGCGCATCCGCCGCGGCGAGGACACCATCTCCGTCACGGGCAACGTGCTGCGCGACTACCTGACCGACCTGTTCCCGATCCTGGAGCTGGGCACCAGCGCCAAGATGCTGTCGGTCGTCCCGCTGATGGCGGGCGGCGGCCTGTTCGAGACGGGCGCCGGCGGCTCCGCGCCGAAGCACGTCCAGCAGCTGGTCAAGGAGAACTACCTGCGGTGGGACTCCCTCGGTGAGTTCTTCGCGCTCGTGCCCTCCCTGGAGCAGTGCGCCACGGCCACCGGCAACGCCCGCGCCAAGGTTCTCGCCGACACCCTCGACCGCGCCACGGCGACCTTCCTCAACGAGGACAAGTCCCCGACCCGTCGCGTCGGCGGCATCGACAACCGCGGCAGCCACTTCTACCTGTCCCTGTACTGGGCGCAGGAGCTGGCCGCGCAGACCGAGGACGCCGACCTGGCGAAGGCGTTCGCGCAGCTCGCCGAGACGCTCACCGCGGCCGAGCAGACCATCGTCGACGAGCTGAACGCCGTCCAGGGCCAGCCCGTCGACATCGGCGGCTACTACCAGCCCGACCCGGCCAAGGCGGCGGCGGTCATGCGCCCGTCGACCACCTGGAACGAGGCACTGGCGACCCTGAGCTGACCCGCCCTGCTGCCCGCACTCCGCCCCGACCGGAACCCCGGCCGGGGCGGAGTCGTTGCCGGAACATGCCGTGGTCCGGGGCACTCGCTCCCGGGAGACGCGGCCCCTTGATCATGCAGCCGGCACGCCACTGACGACGCCCCCAGGAGCAGCCCCCATGCCGTCCTTCGCCCTCCTTCCCGGTGCCGCCCGCTCTCCGGTGATCCTGCATGTGCCGCACTCGGCGCGGGAGATACCGGCCGGCGTGCGGGCGGACATCGTGCTGGACGACGTGGCGCTGGAGCGGGAGCTGGACCACATCACCGACGCGCACACCGAGCGGATCGCCGAGGAGGCCGCCGGGCTGGCGGGCACGGCGCCCTGGCGGTTCGTCAACCGGCTGTCGCGGCTGGTGGTGGACCCGGAGCGGTTCCCGGACGAGCGGGAGGAGATGCGGGCCGTGGGCATGGGGGCGGTGTACACGCGGACCACGCACCGGGAGCCGCTACGGCCCGACGACGTCGACCCCGAGCCGCTGGTCGAGCGGTACTTCCGGCCCTACGCGCGGGCCATGACCGAGGCCGTGGGCGAGCGGCTGGCGGCGGTCGGCCGGGCCGTCGTGGTCGACGTGCACTCCTATCCCACCGAACCGCTGCCCTACGAACTGCACGGCGTGGGCCCGCGCCCGCCGGTCTGTCTGGGCACGGATCCCTTCCACACCCCGCCGGAGCTGCTCGCCGCGGCGCGGGAGGCGTTCGCGGCGGTCGGGGAGACGGGGCTGGACAGCCCGTTCGCCGGGACGTACGTACCGCTGGAGTACTACGGGCGGGAGCCGAGGGTGAGCGCGCTGATGGTGGAGATCCGCCGGGACACGTACATGACGGAGCCGGGCGGACCGGCCGGCCCGGGGCTGGCCGGTCTCGCCGCGGCGCTGGCATCCCTGGTGGACGCCACCTCCTGACCGACTGTCAGGCGCGCAGCCACTCGGTGACGACCACCTCTCCGCCGGTCCGCAGCCGCAGCGCGAAGGGGCCGGAGGGCGGGGCTTCGCAGGCGAAGCGGCCGAGGTCGTCGGCGCTGAGCGAGGCGCCGGCGCGCGGGCCGTGCAGCACCTCCACCAGGGCCGACTGCGGCGGCAGCAGCTGCCCCAGCAGTCCGTCCTCGGACACCTCGACGTCGACCGTCAGGCCGCCCGAGTGGAAGGTCAGCATCCGCGGCACGTCCTGCGCTCCTCTGACCGGAATGGCGTCGGTCAGCGAGTCGAAGGTCAGCTCGGCGATCCGCGCGTCCAGGTCGTGCAGGGCGTACGCCTCGACGGCGATCTGGCGGAGCTGGGCCGGGACCGGGTCCAGGATGGCGGTGGCCTGGCGGAGCTCCGACTCCAGGTTGCCGAGGTCGAACTCCTCGTCGTCGAAGGTGTCCTCGCCGAACAGGTCGCCCATGTCCGCCGCGTCGTCCGGGTTGCCGTCGTGGCCGTCGTGGCCGTTCATGGCGTTCACAGTGCTCCCCGTGCGTCGAGTCGGGCGCGCAGCCGGCGCAGACATCGTTGGCGCATCGGTCCGATGCTGCCCACGGCGATGCCCAGCGCGGACGACACCTCCTGGTAACTGGGCGTCGGCGAGGCGATCAGCACCCGCAGCAGCTGCCGGCAGCGCTCGCCGAGCGCCTCGAACTCCTGCCACAGGGACCGCACGCGCTCGCTCTGCGCCGCCGCCTCCTCGGAGTCCAGCACCGACTGCTCCGGCGTACGGTCCTCGCTGGCCCGGTCGAGCAGTTGGGGATCGTCGGTCGGGGTGAGCCGGCGCAGGCTCTTGAGCACCTTCAGGCATTCGTTGCGCGCGGTGCTCGCGAGCCACGAACCCGCCTTCTCCGGTTCGCGGATCCGGCCGAGGTGCTGGGCGAAGCGGAACCACGCGGTCTGGTAGACCTCGTGGCCGTCGGCCTCGGAGAGCCGGTGTGCGCGCACGACCGACCACACCAGCGGGCTCAGCCCTTCCACCAGCGCTTTCCAGGCCGCCGCGTCACCGTCGGCGGCCGAATGGACGAGCGCGCCGACATCACTTCGGTCCACGGCCCCACCCCTCGAGTACGGCCTGTCATCGTACGCCGTGACCGGGGTTCCCTCGGACCTCATGGCGTGCCGGCGCGGACTCTGGTAACGGGAGTGCCGGGGTAATCGGTCCTCACGCCGGGCCGACCGGGACGGAACGCCAGGTGGCCGGGCGCAGCGCCGGGACGTGCGCTCCGCGCACCTCGGCGAACTCGGTGTTCGCGGTAAGCAGTTGACGGGCGGCGGCACGGGGATCGTCCTCCTTGTGGGCGGTCATGTGGGCGGCTACGAGGCCCGCGACGAGGGGCGTCGCGAACGACGTCCCGCTCCAGGACGCGAACCCCTCGAACATCACCTGGTCCGGCTTGCCCGAGCCGTCGCTGAGCACGCCGGTGTGGCGCGGGGAGCGGCAGGTGCAGGCGTAGCCGAAGCCGTAGCGGCAGGCCTCGTAGGTGGAGTGCTGGTAGACGTACGGGACGGGCGCGTCGAAGCCGGTGAGGGAGCTGATGAGGCGCTCGCCGGGGGCGTAGACCTTCACCCACGCGCCGTGGTTGCTGAAGCAGGCGCCGAACTCGCCGTCGGCGCGCAGCGCGCCGACCGAGAGCACGGCGTCGGCGTAGTCGGGCAGGGAGGCGTAGGCGGCGGGCCAGAAGGGCGTGGCGCTGGCGTTGTTGCCCGCGGCGGCGACCAACAGGGTGCGCTGGGCGCGCAGTTCGCGCAGGAAGCCGTCCAGGCCGAGCAGGCCGTCGACGCGGCCGTTGGAGGTGCCGGCGGAGAGGCTGAGGATGTCCGGCCAGCCGCCCTGCTCCACGGCGTCGAAGAGCTTCTCGCCGAACTGGTCCTCCAGGATCGCGCCGGCGTCGTTCAGCGTGTTGCGCACGGTGATCTCGGTGTTGGGGGCGACGGCCGCGACCAGCCCGGCGATGAACGTGCCGTGGCCGACGTACTGCTGGAGGATCCCGTCCGGGTCGGTCTCCCTGATCTGGAGGTCGCCCTCGGTGTGGGCGAGCAGCGGATAGGAGCCGTGGTCGTGCATCAGACCGGTGTCGACCACGAGGACGCCGACCGCGCCCACCGGGTCGTAAGTGCCTCCGGCCGGCGCGGGGTTGGGCGGCTGGGTGAGCGGGGCGGGCACGGGCTCGTCGCCCGGGCAGGCGTTGACGGCGATGGACACCACGTGGTTGCGGCTGACCAGCCGGCGTCCGGCGCGTCCCTCCGCCTCGCGCAGGGAGCGCAGGGCGCCCGCGACGGCGCGGTCCGCGGTACGGTCGCCGTGTCCGGGGTCGCCGACCTGGATGCGGGTGATGCCCGAGCGGTTGGTCTGCGGCGCCCCCCGGCGCACATGGTCGGCGACCAGCCCGGTGGTCTCGGTGAAGTGCGTGCGGACGGTGTTCTCGACGAGGTGGGCCTCCTCGCCGTCGCGGGCGAGCACGACGCCCTTCTCGTAGATGAACTCGGCCGAGTCGTCCGGCCCCATCGCCAACGGGACGTCGGGCAGCGCGCGCTGGATCTGGTCGAACTGCTCGTGGAATCGCTTGGGTGCCATGGCTGTGTCCCCTCCCTGAGCCGATGTCGTCAGTCAGAGTCGTGAGGCTGTCGTCTGATACACGTGGTGCGCGGCGACTGCGGGGAGCGCTCGCCGCGTTGACACGATGTTCAATTGATACCGGTGGATACCGTGCCCGTATGGTGTGGGGTGCCGAGCGGAGCACTACCATCCGTGGAGTGACAGCGGGAAACGACTCGGTTCTCGAACTGCTGCCGATGGTGTTCGCCGCACCCAACGACGCGTTGTCGCGGGCGGAGGGCGTGCTCGACACCGACCCGACGCCGTTGCACGCCTCGGTCGCCCACCAGGTGATCGGCATCTGGCAGCGGGACTGGGGCGACATGCGGCTGGCCCTCGACCATCTTCGGCGCGCCCGCGCTCTCGCGGCCCGCGCGGACTCCGCCGAGCGCGAGGCGGACGTACTGGCCACGCTCGGGGTTGCGCTGGTGCACGCGGGGCGCACTCGGGAGGGACTGACGGCGTTCGAACAGGGGGTCGAGCGCGGGTCCGGTCACACCCGCGCGCGGGTGCTGTTCCGGCGGGCCTACTCGTGGTGGGTGCTCGGCCACCACCGGGAGGCGCTGGACGACGTCCGGCGGGCGATCCCGGTGCTGCGGCAGGCGGACGACGTGATCTGGACGGCGCGCGCGCTCACCCTGCGCGCCACCGTGCACCTCGCGCTCGGGGCGGTGGACCGGGCCGACGCGGACTTCACGGCGGCCGAGGCGCTGTGGGACACCACCGGCCAGGAGCACGACAAGGCGGACGCGGTGGAGAGCCGGGGGCTCGCCGCGTTCCGCTCCGGGGACGTCCCGGCGGCGCTGCGGCTCCTCGACGAGGCGGCGGAGCGGTACGCGAAGCTCGGCACGCCGACGTTCATGCTCACCATCCGGCGCTGCGAGGTGCTGATGGCGGCCGGGCTCGCGCCGGAGGCGCTGGCCGAGGCGGACGCGGCGACGGCCGTCCTGGACGGCATCGGCGGACAGTCCACCCTCAGGGCCGAGCTGCTGCTGACGGCGGCGAAGGCCGCCCGCCTCGCGGGCGACCCGGGGACGGCGATAGCGCGTGCGGCGGTGGCGGTGCGGCTCTTCGCCGGGCAGCGGCGCACCTGGTGGGAGGCGCACGCCCAGCTGGTGCTGATCGACGCGCGGCTCGCCGCCGGGCGGGGTTCGGGGCGGCTGGTCGCCGAGGCCGTCAAGGTGGCGGAGCGGCTGTCGGCGTTCGGCGCGCCCGCCGCGCCGGAGGGCTGGCTGCTGGCGGGCCGGATCGCGCTCGCCCTGGACTGGGCTGCGGACGCCGAGAGGTATCTCGAGGTCGCCGCGCGCAGCCGGCGCAGCGGGCCGCCGCTGGCCCGGATGACGGGCTGGGCGGCGCGGGCGCTGTGGGCGCGGGCCACCGGCTCCCAGCGGGGCGTGCTGGAGGCGTGCCGGCGCGGCCTCGACGTGCTGGACGCGCACCGTACGACGCTGGGCGCCTCGGAGCTGCGGGCCCGGGCCACCGCGCAGGGCGCGGAACTGGCCGCGCTGGCCCAGCAGGCGAGCCTTCAGGGGGGCGGGCCACGACAGTTGCTGGTGTGGAGCGAGCGCTGGCGGGCCACCGCCCTGTCCACCCCGCCCACCCGGCCGCCGGCCGACCCGACGCTGCTCAGCGGGCTCACCGCCTTCCGGGTGATCGCGGCGCGCGCCGAGGAGGCGCGGATGGAGGGCCGCCCGGTGCCGGCCCTGGAGCGGGAACAGCGCCGGCTGGAGCGCGAGATCCGCTCCCGCACCCTGCACATCCGCGGGCACGCGCCCGGCTACGGCGCCCGGTTCGACGTGGGCCTGCTCCTCGAGCGGCTCGGGGACGGGCGGCTGGTCGAACTCGCCGTGCTGGACGGGCGGGTGCAGGTGCTGCTGTGCGGCGGCGGGCGGGTGCGGCGGTTCGCGGGCGGGCTGCTGGCGGAGGCGGAGCGCGAGGCGGAGTTCGTGCAGTCGGCGCTGCGCAGGCTGGCACACCCGGGCGGGGAGCGGCGGCTGCCGCCGGCCGAGGAGGCGGGGCGGCGCCTGGAGGAGCTGCTGCTGGGTCCGGCCGCGGCGCGGCTGGGCTCCGGGCCGGTCGTCGTCGTGCCCCCGGCCCGGCTGCACCGGGTCCCGTGGGCGCTGCTGCCGTCGCTGCGGGAGCGGGTGGTGAGCGTGTCGCCGTCGGCAAGCGGCTGGCTGCGCGCCCACGCCACCGAGCCGCCACCGGGCGGCAAGCACGTCCTGGTGCGCGGGCCGGGGCTCGCCACCGGGGGCGCGGAGGTGCCGGAGGTGGCCGGGCGGTACGGCACGCCGACGGTCCTCGAGCACGACGAGGCACGCGCGCCCCGGGTACTGACCGAGCTGGACGGCGCCGCGCTGGCGCACATCGCGGCGCACGGCACGTTCCGGGCGGACAGCCCGATGTTCTCCGCGCTGCGGATGGCGGACGGGCCGCTGATCGTCCACGACTTCGAGCGGCTCGCCCGCAGCCCCTACCGGATCATCCTCTCCAGCTGCGACACCGCCCGGCTCGCCTCGGTCGGCGCGGACGAACTCCTCGGTCTGGTCACGGCGTTGCTGCCGCTGGGCACGGCGGGCGTGGTGGCGAGCAGCGCGCCGGTCAACGACGAGGCCGTCGTGCCGCTGATGCTCGCCCTGCACAAGGGCCTCAGCTCCGGCGTCTCCCTGGCCCAGGCGCTGCGCGACGCCCGCGCGGCGCTGCCGGGGGACGCGCTGCACCAGGCGACGGGGTGGGCGTTCACGGCGTTCGGAGCGGCGTGAACAGCCGTACCGGCTAGGCGGGTTGCTCCACGAGCCAGGGCAGGGAGCCGCGGTCGCCGGCACCGAGGCGGGTGTAGGCGCCGTAGAGGTGATTGCCGACGGTACGCACGGACAGGGTGAGCCGCTCGGCGATCTGACGGTTGCTCAGACCGGCTGCCGCCAGGGTGACGATCTGCCGTTGGCGGGCGGTGAGTTCGCCCAGGGCGAGGCCCGACAGGGCGGGGGTACGGGCCCCTTGGCAGCGGCGGGCCAGGGCGACGGCACGGGTGCGGGCGGTGCGGGCCGCGCTCGGGTCGCGGTGCGCACGCACGGCCTGGGCGTGCGCCTCGGCAGCGAACAACAGGAAGCCCCGCTCGGCCAGTTCCCCGGCCACCCGGTCCAGGGCGGGCCCGTCACCCCCGGCGAGCGCCCGGGCGTGCCGGGCGAACACCCCGTCGGGCGGCAGCAGCCCTTCGGCCCGCTCCGGATCTCCGAGGCGTACGGCGTCGTAGGCGTCGCACGCACCGGGCTGTCCGCCGAACTGGGCCAGCGCGAGGTCGAGTTCACGACGACACAGGAGGTCGTCCGAACACGGCTGCCCACCGGGCTGGGTGGCGGGGGCGCGGCCCGGGCCACAGCGGCACACCACATCCTCCGGACACGGCTGCCCGCCGGACTGGGTGGCGGGGGCGCGGTCCAAGCCACAGCGGCACACCACATCCTCCGAACACGGCTGCCCACCGGGCTGGGCGACGGGTGCGCGGCCCGGATCACTGCGGCACACCACATCGTCCGCACACGGCTGCCCGCCGGACTGGGTGGCGGGGGCGCGGTCCTGGTCACAGTGGCACGCCGTGTCGTCCGGGCGTGGGTGGGCGGCGAGGGCGTGGTCCGGGTCATGGGGGTGTGCGGCGTTGTGCGCGGCGGCTGCGAGACCCTCCCGGGCCCAGGCCGTGGCCTCGCGCAGTTCGCCGCGCAGGCGGGCGTACCGGGCGCGGACGGCCGCGTACCCGGGCGGGACCGGTTCCCCCTGCGCGACCAGCCACTCCCCCACCGGCGTGGGCGTCGTGCGGACGTCGTCGCGGTCGATGCGGCGGGTCAGCCCGGCCGCCTCCGCGTCCAGGGCCGCGTCCAGGGCCGGTGCCAGGGACCGCCGGCCGGAGGTCAGCCGCCGGGTGCGCAGCCGGCCGGCGGCGGCACGCAGGGCGGGGCCGTGCAGGGGGTGGGCGAGGCGGACGGCGAGGTCGTCCTCGTCCACCGCGATCAGGCCGTCCGACTCCAGGCGTTCGAGGACGCGTAGGTCGAGCGCGTCCGCGGGCAGGGACAGGGGTTCGGCGAAGGCGAGGCGGTCGAGGGTCTCGCGTTCGTCGGGGCAGGTACGGGCGAGGACGGGGGCGGTGCGGGCGCGGAGGGTGGGGGTGAGCGGGACCGGGCCGCGCCATGTCCACTCGTCGGAGTCCTGGACCCGGGTGAGGAGGCCCTCGTCGCGTACGGCGTCCAGCAGGTCCCGCAGGAGGCGCAGGTCACCCCGGCTCAGCCGGTGCAGACGGTTGACGGTCAGGGGCTCCAGGGCCCCGCCCTCGCCGGCCGTCAGAAGCTGGGCGGTGTCCTCGTCGGGCAGGGGTTCCAGGGCGAGGCGGGGCAGGAGCTCGCCGGTCCACAGACGGCTGACGGCGGCCGGTGCGGGGGCGCCGTCCGTCACGACGACCAGCAGCCTGGTGCGGCCCTGGACGGCCAGCTGGTGCAGCAGGGCGGCGGAGGCGTCATCGAGGAGGTGGGCGTCGTCCACCAGCAACAGCCTTACCTCGGAGAGGAGTTGGACGGCACGGTGCAGGGTGACGCCCTCGGGCAGCAGATGGGCGAAGGCGGCGAAGGGGATGCCCCGGGTTCCGGGGGGCCCGGGGGTCGCGGCCACGCGGGCGCAGTCGGTGCCACGGACGGCCTCGGCCGCGAGGCGGGTACGCCCGCAGCCCGCCGGGCCGGTCAGCACGATCCCGGGGCGGCCCGCCGCCAGCGACCGGCGGACGAGCTCCAGCTCCTCCTCCCGGCCGGTGAACGGCCATGGCATGCGCAGGGCCCCGGGTCGCACGGTCCCGGGTCGCACGGTCCCGGCAGGCGGTTCGATCGTCGTCACATCATCGTGACTCGGGATACTCATCCCTGATACAGGGCGACTTGAGTAGCCCCCGACTCAGGCGCCGTCCGGTACGCCACGGCACTCTGTTGTGCATGACCGCCCGCTACTGCTCGCTCGCGCAGCAGCCGGTCCCCGCGTTCGCCCCGGGGCTGGCCGCCGAGCGGCTCGGCGCGCTCATGAGCGGCCGGCGGATGTGGGTCAACGGCACGGTGCTGCACTACTACTTCTTCGACGGCGAGGGCGACGCGTCGGTCATCCCCGTACCGGGCTCAGGGTGCACCCGGCGGGTGTCGTGGGTGGGCGGCGAAGACCAGCGGGACGTGGTCCGCGACTGCTTCCGCGAGTGGGCCGGCCTCGGCCTCGGGGTGACCTTCGCCGAGGTCCCCGACCGTTCGGAGGCGGAACTGCGCATCGGCTTCCAGCGGGGCGACGGCTCCTGGTCGGCGGTGGGACGGGACGCGCTGCTCGCCGGCCTGAACGAGCGCACCATGAACTTCGGCTGGGAGCTCACCCCGCCCGGGGAGCGCGCGACGGCCCTGCACGAGATAGGGCACGCGCTCGGCATGCAGCACGAGCACCAGAGCCCGTTCGCCGGCATCCACTGGGACGACGAGGCCGTGTACGCCGACCTCGCCGGCCCGCCTAACTTCTGGAGCCGGGACCGCACCCACTTCAACATCCTGCGCAAGCTGGAACCGGCGGAGGTCAACGGCTCGGTGTGGGATCCGCAGTCGGTGATGGAGTACCCCTTCTCGGGGGGTCTGATCCTGGAGCCGGAGCAGTTCCGCGGGGGTGTGCACCCGCCGGGCGCGATCTCGCCGATGGACAAGGAGTTCGTGCTGCGCTGGTATCCGCCGCCCGACGCGCCGGGGCCCGCGGCACTGGTGCCGTTCCGGTCGGTGCCGCTCACCCTGGGGCCGGGCGAGCAGGCCGACTTCACCGTGGAGCCCAGGGAGACCCGCGAGTACACCCTCGGCACGTTCGGGGAGAGCGACTCGGTCGTCGTGGTCTTCGAGGAGCGCGACGGCGAGCCCCGCTTCCTCGCCGGCCAGGACGACGGCGGCACCCCGCGCAACTCCACGATCCGGGCCCGGCTGGTGAAGGGCCGCCGCTACTTCGTCCGGGTCCGCCTGTACTCCGGCTGGGGATCGGGCGAGACGGCGGTCATGTGCTGGTGAACCGGCACGCGACCGCCAACTGACCACTGTCCGGCGCCGGGGGAAAGGCCGGGTGGGCGTCTCCTTCGGGGGAGGGAGGCGCCCACCCGGCCACACCGGCCTCAGCTGCCCGGTTCGGCACGCCATTCCTCTTCGAGGATGCTGAACACCAGGGAGTCCCGCCAACCGTCCCGGATCCATGTCGTGTGCCGATGGCGCCCCTCGTACGTCATGCCGAGCTTGGTCAGCACGCGGGACGAGCCGAGGTTCCGCGGGTCGCAGGTGGCGTAGATCCGATGGAGTCCCAACTGGTCGAATCCGCATTCGAGAAGCCGGCGCCCGATCTCTGTGCCGATGCCCTGCCCCCACACCCGTGGATGCACGATGTAGGAGAGCTCGCCCTGGCGCTGTGCGCGACTGCGGACACGCAGCTCACCCATACCGACGACGGCGTCCCCGCGACGCGCCGCATGGGCGAACCTCTGCTGGGGTTCGCTCGACCAGGCTTCGACCGCGCCTCTCACGAAATCGCGCGTCTGGTCCTCGGTGTTCGGTCCCCAGGGCTGGAAACGACACGCCTCGGCGAGACGGGCCCACGAGTGAACGGCCGGCCAGTCGGCAAAAGCGATCTTGTCCAAAGTCACCGAGTTCCGACTCATGGGTCGATCTTGTCAGCGCATCACGACGTCGGGGCGGAGCGCAGGGGCTCCACGGCGAGCAGGCCCTCGTCCGGGCGGGCGTGGCCCGGCATCCGGTGGGACCGGCCGGTTACGTCGTCGGGTACGCCCTCGCCGAGGAGCACCTGCGGCAGGGGCTCTCCGTGGTCGCGGAGTCGGTGAACCCCCTGGCCGTGACGCGGGACGCCTGGCGGGAGTGCGCCGTGCGGGCGGGCGTGCCCTGGGCCGAGGTGGAGGTGGTCTGCTCGGACGCCGCCGAGCACCGGCGGCGGGTGGAGACACGGTCCGTCGATGTGCCCGGTCTGCCGATGCCTGGGTGGGCGGAGGTCGTCGGGCGGGAGTACGAGCCGTGGGAGCGGGAGCGGGTCGTCGTCGACACCTCGGGGCAGCGGCCCGAGGAGTCGCTGGCGGCACTGCTGCGAGCCCTCGGGTGAGCGGCCTCGCCGGAACCGACCGAGAACCGGGACCTGCACGACCCGAGCCCCTCACCTGAGCCGCCAGGCCGCCCACGGCGCGGCAACCGGCCCGCCCCTCCGCCCACAGTGCGGCAACAGGCCCGCCTGGCCGAGCAGCGGTGGCGCACAGGATCGCCTCGCCGCGCAGCGGTGGCGCACAGGCTCGCCTCGCCGCGCAGCGGTGGCGCACAGGGCCCGGCGGCCCCGGCGAGCGCGCCCATCTCCGGGAGTGCCGGCGCCGCGAGGGCGGCGGTCGCTCTCGGCGGCGACCGGGCCGCCGCGGGCTTGCGGCCCGACGGCCAACGGGCCCACCGCCGGCACCCCGGAGGCTCCAGCGGCCGGCGCCGCCCTCTACTCGCCGGGACCGCGGGGGCCCGGCGTCCAGCCCCGGCCCTCTACCCGCCGGCACCACCGAGGCCCGGCGTCCAGCCCCGGCCCTCGCCTCGCGGCGGCCCGGTCGTCGCGCCGCCGCGCCATCGCACCGCCGCACCGCCGCACCGCCGCACCGAGGCGGTCACGAACGCTCGGGCCGTCACCCCGGCCGGAGGGCGTAGCCGCTCGGCCGGAGGGCGCAGCCGCGCTCGGGCCGTCAGCCCGGCCGGAGGGCGTAGCCGCTCGGTCGGGGGGCGTGGCCGCGGCGGTGCCATTCCTCGGCGAGCAGTTCGTAGGACCTGACGCGGTCCGTATGGTCGTGTGTGATCGTGGTGATGAGCAACTCGTCGGCGCCCGTGGCCTCCTGGAGCTGTTCCAGCTGGTCGGCGACCGTGGCCGGGGAGCCCACGAACTGGGTGTCGAGGCGGTCCTGGACCAGGTCCCGGTCCTCGTCGCTCCAGGCGTGGGCGCGGGCCTCCTCGGGGGTCGGGAACGGGATGGCGCCCTCGGCGGTGCGGATGCTGCGCACCCACAGGCCGTAGCCGGTGGCGAGTTCGCGGGCGCGGGCGTCGTCCTCGGCGACGACGACGTCGGCGGAGACGCTGACGTAGGGCGCGTCGAGGAGTTCGGAGGGCTTGAAGTGCGCCCGGTAGCCGTCCACCGCCTCCAGGACCGTGGCCGGGCTGACGTGGTAGTTGGCGGCGAAGCGCAGGCCCCGCGCGCCCGCCGCCTCGGCGCTCTGGCCGCCGCTGCTGCCGAGGATCCACACCTCGACCTCCGCGCCCTCGCCCGGTACGACGTGTGCCTCGACGCCCTCAGGGGAGCGGTAGGTGCCGGCGAGCAGGGCGAGGATGTCGTCGATCTGCTCGGCGTAGTCCTGGGACTCGGCGCCGGGGAGGAGGAGCAGTTTGCGCTGCAGGGCGACGCGGGGTGAGCCGAGGAGACGTCGGAAGGAGAAGAGGGGCGGGATGAGCAGGCCGTTCGGGGCGCGGCCGTCGACGACCGGGGTGGCCGTCGGCACGGTCGCCTTCTCTCCCGGCGGGCCTCCACCGGAGCGGCCGAGGCCCAGGTCGAAGCGGCCGGGGTGCAGGGCGTCGATCAGGCCGAACTCCTCGACCGTGGAGAGCGCGGTGCGGTGGCCGAGCTGTACGGCTCCGGAGCCGAGCCTGATGGTGGAGGTGGCGGCGGCCGTCAGGGCGAGGACGACCGCGGGGGACGTACCGGCAACGCCGGGGTTGAGGTGGTGCTCGGCGAACCAGTGGCGGGTGTAGCCGAGGCGCTCGGCCTGCCGGGCGAGGTCGATGGAGTTGCGCAGGGCGTCGGAGGCCGTCGAGCCGGAGGAGATCGGGACCAGGTCCAGGACGCCGAGGGGGATGTCAGGCATGGGCGGGCACCTCCTGAGTGGGCAGTACCGGTGCCCAGGGGAACGGCGGGTCCGGTATCTCCTCGCGCAGTACCGGCGCCACCTCCGACTGGAACAGTTCCAGCGAGTCGCGGTGCCGGCTGTCGTCGAGGCCGCCGGCGTCCGCGTGCAGATGCAGGACGGTGTGGCCGAACCGCTCGTGGTAGCGGTGCACCTTCTCGATGACCTGCTGCGGGCTGCCGATCAGGGCCGAGCTGCGTTCGACGAAGTCCTCGACGCTCTCGAAGACCACCGGCAGCCCGAACTGCTTCTGGAAGGCGAGGGTGGACTCGAAGACCGGCCGGTAGGTCTCGACCGCCTCCTGGGAGGTGGGTGCCACGTACAGGCCCGCCGACCCGGCTCCGACCGCGATGGCGGCCGGGTCGTGGCCGTAGTGCTCCCAGCGCTCCCGGTAGTGGCGGATCAGCTCGGCGTACGGCTCGATGGGGTGGGTGACGTTCGCCGAGAACAGCGGGTCGCCGTAGCGGGCGGCGAGGTCGACGGACTCCTTGCTGGTGGCGCTGCCGTGCCAGACACGTACCGGCCGCTGGTAGGGCCTGGGCCAGACCTCCGCGTCCGTGAGGTGCGGGCGGAAGCGGGTGGCGGCGGTGACCTTGTCGTCGCGCCAGATCCGCCGGAACACCTCGTAGCTCTCGGCGTTGCGCTCCCACTGGTCCTCGGGGGTGACGTGGAAGAGCTCCCGCTGGGCGGCGCCGTTGCCCTTGCCGATGATCAGGTCGAGGCGTCCGCCGGAGAGGTGGTCGAGGGTGGCGTAGTCCTCGTAGGCGCGGACCGGGTCGAGCAGGCTGAGTGTGGTGACGGCGGTGAACAGCCGGATCCGTCTGGTCAGCGCCGCCACATGGCTGAGGACGACGGTCGGCGAGGAGGAGATGAACGGCCGCTCGTGCCGCTCCCCCACGCCGAAGCCGTCGAAGCCGAGCTCCTCGGCGAGCAGGGCGTTGTCGAGCACCTCCCGGAACCGGTCCTGGGTGGACTTCTGGATCCCGGTGACCGGGTCCGGGCGGTGCACGATCAGCGTGATCGCGAGGAACTTCACGATGCGGCCCGCTCGGCGGCGCCCCGCTCGTCCGGGTGGGCCAGGCCGAGGTGGTCGCGGAGGGTGGTGCCCTCGTACTCCGTGCGGAAGACGCCCTGTTCCTGGAGCAGGGGTACGACCTGGTCGGCGAAGGCGTCGAGGCCGCCGGGGGTGATGTGCGGGACCAGGATGAAGCCGTCGCTGGCGTCGGCCTGGACGTAGTCGTTGATGGTCTTCGCTATGGTCTGCGCGGAGCCGACGAAGTTCTGCCGGCTGCCGGTCTCGATGACCAGGTCGCGGATGGACCAGTTGTTGGCCTCGGCGAGCTCGCGCCACTCACGGGCGGTGACCAGCGGGTCGCGGTACATGCGGACCTGGGCCCGGCCGCGGGCGATGTGCTCCTCGCTGACGAGCGGGTCGACGTCGGGCAGCGGGCCTTCCGGGTCGTACGAGGACAGGTCCCGGTTCCAGACGAACTCCAGGTGCTTGAGCGCGGTGGCGCCGCTGACCTGCTGGCGGCGCACCTCCTTCGCGGCCTCCTCGGCCTCGGCGTCGGTGTCACCCAGGACGAAGCTGGCGGCGGGCAGGATCAGCAGCTGGTCGGAGCGGCGGCCGTACTTGGCGAGGCGGGACTTGACGTCGGTGTAGAAGGCCCGGCCCTCGTCGAGCTGTGCGTACCGGCTGAAGATCGCGTCGGCGCTCGACGCGGCGAACTCGCGGCCCTCGTCGGAGTCACCGGCCTGGAAGATCACCGGGCGGCCCTGGGGGCTGCGCGGGACGTTGAACCGGCCGTGGATGTCGAAGTGCTTGCCCTCGTGGACGAAGGCGCCGGCCTTGGCGTCGCGCAGGAAGACCCCGGTGGCCTGGTCGGCGAGGATCTCGTCGCCCCGCCAGGAGTCGAAGAGTTCCTGGGTGGTGGCGAGGAACTCCTTGGCGCGGGAGTAGCGCTCGTCCTGCGGGAGGAAGCCGCCGCGGCGGAAGTTCTCGCCGGTGAAGGCGTCCCAGGAGGTGACGACGTTCCACGCGGAGCGGCCGTCGGAGAGGTGGTCGAGACTGGCGAACTGGCGGGCCACCTCGTAGGGCTCGTTGAAGGTGGAGTTGATGGTGCCGGTCAGGCCGAGGTGTTCGGTGACGGCGGCGAGTGCGGCGAGGACGGTGAAGGTGTCGGGGCGGCCGACGACGTCCAGGTCGTAGATCTTGCCGCCCTGTTCGCGCAGCCTGAGTCCCTCGGCGAGGAAGAGGAAGTCGAACTTGGCGCGTTCGGCGGTCTGCGCGAAGTGGACGAAGGAGCTGAACTCGATGTGGCTGCCGGCCCGGGGGTCGCTCCACACGGTGGTGTTGTTGACGCCGGGGAAGTGGGCGGCCAGGTGGATCTGCTTCAGGGGCTTGCTCATGGTCGTCGGTCTCTCCGTCCGGCTCAGGCTGCGGCGTAGCGGTTGGCGGGGCGGGTCAGGCCGAGCAGCCCGCGCAGGGTGTCGGCCTCGTAGGCGCGCCGGAAGGCGTCGCGGCGCTGGAGTTCGGGGACGAGTTTCTGGGTGATCGCGGGGAGGTCGTGGCCGGCGACGGCCGGGCGCAGCCGGAAGCCGGTGAGGCCTGCGGTCTGGAACTCCTGGAGCAGGTCGGCGAGCCCGGCCGGGCTGCCGGCGAAGATCCGGGCGTCGCCGGTGTACTCCTCGCCGGCGAGGGTGTCGAGGCGGTCGAGGCGGGCGGCTGCCTCGGCGGGGTCGTCGTCGAGGAGGACGACCAGGTCGCCGAAGACGTGCAGCGGTTCGGCGGAGCGCCCCGCCGTCTCCTGTTCGGCACGGATCTCGGCGACGATCGCGCGGGCCTGGTCGGTGTCGTGCGGGGTGACGTATCCGACGTCGGTGGCGCGGGCCACCAGGCGGTAGGGGACGGTGGCGTGGGCGAGGGCGGTGACCAGCGGCTGGCCCTGCGGCGGGCGCGGGGTGATGGAGGGGCCCTTGACGCTGAAGTGACGGCCCTCGAAGTCGATGTAGTGGAGCTTGTCGCGGTCGATGAAGCGCCCGGTGGCCGCGTCGCGGATCTCGGCGTCGTCCTCCCAGCTGTCCCAGAGGCGGCGCACGGCCTCCACGTAGTCGGCGGCCTCGTCGAAGAGTTCGGTCACCACCGGGCTGTCGAGGTTCTCGATGCGGGGGACCGTACGGCGGCCGAAGTGCGCGGCGTCGGCGGGGCGGGCGGAGACCTGGACGCGCAGGCCGGCCCGGCCGGTGCTGACGTAGTCCAGGGTGGCGATCGCCTTGGAGAGGTGGAACGGCTCGGTGTGGGTGACGACCGCGGTCGGCACCAGCCCTATGTGCCGGGTGAGCGGGGCGACGCGGGAGGCGATGAGCACGGCGTCGAGACGGCCGCGGACCTGGTCGGTGCGGTCGTCCGGGTCCAGGAGGTGCGAGGACTGCGGGCCCAGGCCGTCCTCGATGGTGACGAAGTCGAGGAGGCCGCGCTCGGCCTCGGCGACCAGGTCGGCCCAGTATCCGGCGGTGAACAGCGCATGGGGGCGGGCGACCGGCTCGCGCCAGGAGGCGGGATGCCAGCCGGTGCCGTCGAGGGCGACGGCCAGATGGAGCGGGGAAGCAGGTGCTGAGGACACGGGGGTGCCTTCCTGGAGGTCCGTACGAGGACGCACGCCACCCACGGAAACAGGGGTGCGGCGGGTGGGGAACGGGTCAGGAGCAACAGAGCGCGCCGGCAACGCGCTGGAGGTCGATGTGGGGCCGGGAGTGGAGGTGCACGGCGTGCGATATCCGGGTCACGGCCGTCACCTCCCCCTTCTGGGCGCCGTGTGGCGCCGCACACATCTCGTCGTCAGTCACAACGCCTCTGCCTCCGCGGATGTTCCCGGCGCGCGCACCGACACGATGGTCGAGCGGCGGCGGATGCCGAGGTAGGTGCCGAGAGCGACGGTCCGCCGCAGGAAGGGGCCGGGGCGGGTACGGGCGACGAGGTCGAGGATCTCCGGCACGTCATCGGGTCCGAGAGGGACGGCCCCGGGGTCGGGTTCGGTGCGGAACTCCTCGGTGGCGACGAGTTGGACGCCCTCTCCCCCGCCGGTGACCTCCCAGCCGTCGGGCACGCTCTCGACGGGCTTGATCCGTACGGTCGTGCCCGGTCCGGCGAGCGTGTGCAGGTCGGCCCACGCGGCCGGGTCCCCCGGGTCGGCGAGGGCGGCGAAGGCGTAGATGTCGGCGGGGTAGCGGGCGGCGAGCCCTGCGCGTTCGGCGAGGTGGGCGTGCGGCCCGGTGAGGGCGGCCCGGACGGCGTTGTCGAGCACGTGCGGGGCGGTGGTCGGGGCTCCGCCTCCGCGGAGGTCGGTCTGGATGGTCACGGAGGCGGAATCCTCTCTAACTCAACAGGCATGACAGTGGCTGTACTTGACGAGACGTCAGGAGTTGTCCAGCGGCAGCCCGGGCGGGTTGACCTCGGACTTGGCGACGGCCTCGTTGGAGAGGTTCCAGGCGGTGAGCCACTTGGCGTACTGACCGTTCTTGATCAGGTAGTTGATCGCGTCGGCGAGCGGCTTGGCGAGGCCGCTGTCCTTCTTCGCGGTGGCGGCGATCAGTCCCTGGAGGCTCTCGCCCGCGCCGGAGAACGTGCCCGCGTTGCGGGTGGCGGTGGCGGTGCCCGCGGTCTTGGCGGCGTGGTAGGCGATGCCGGGGTTGGGGCCGAAGTAGGCGTCGATCTTGCCGCTGTTCAGCGCCAGGTAGAGCCCGTTGCTGTCCGGGTAGTACTTGACCGTGAGCTTCTTGCCCTCGCTCTCCAGCTTCTTCTTCCACTCCAGGAGGATCTTCTCCTGGTTGGTGCCGGAGCCGACGGAGACGGTGAGGCCCGCGAGGTTCTCGTAGTCGCCGTCGAAGTTCCAGGTGCTGGACTTCTTCACCTCCCAGCCGAGGTTGTCCTGCCGGTAGGAGGCGAACTCGTACTTCTTCTTGCGCTCCTCGGTGTCGGTGACGTTCGAGAAGGCGACGTCGACCTTGCCGCTGTCGATGCCGACGAAGAGGTTCTCCCAGGTGAAGTTCTTCGTCTCGGGCTTCAGTCCGAGGACCGCGGCGACCAGCCGGCCGAGGTCGGGTTCGGCGCCGGTGAGGGTCTTCTGGTCGTCGCCGACGTACGCCAGCGGGGCGAACCCGGAGGGCAGCGCGCCGACCCCGATGACGAGCCTGCCGCTCTTCTTCACGGCGGCGGGAAGTCCGGCGCTGATCGACTTCACCTCGGAGACCTTGAGGGCGGTCTCCTTGGCGGCGCCGTTGGAGAGTCTGCCGACGGTCACCGAGCCCGCGGACTCGGTCGTGGTGGCGGCCTCGCTGTCCCCGCCGCAGGCGCTGAGCCCGGTGGCGAGGGTGGCGACCGCGGTCGCCGCGGTGATGCCGCGCAGCAGGGCACGTCGGGAGAAGTGGGCAGGCATGACTGGCCGTCCTTTGTGACTGGATGAGATGAGAGAGGGTGATGGTGTGGGGGAGGTCGAGAGGTGTCAGAGCACCTTGCTGAGGAAGTCCCGCGTCCGTTCGTGCCGGGGGTTGTCGAGCACCTCGCCGGGCGGCCCCTGTTCGACGATCTTTCCGGCGTCGATGAAGACGACCCGGTCGGCGATCTCGCGGGCGAAGCCGATCTCGTGGGTCACGATGACGAGGGTGGTGCCGCTGGTCGCCAGGTCCCTGATGACGGCGAGGACCTCGCCGACGAGCTCGGGGTCTAGGGCGGAGGTGGGCTCGTCGAAGAGGATGACGCCGGGGCGCAGGGCCAGGGCGCGGGCGATGGCGACACGCTGTTGCTGGCCGCCGGACAGCTGCCGGGGGTAGGCGTCGGCCTTGTCCGCGAGGCCGACCTTCCCGAGGAGTTCCCGGGCGAGTGCCTGGGCCGCGGACTTGGTGAGTTTCCCGGTCGCCACGGGGGCGGCTGCGACGTTGTCCAGCACGGTGAGGTGCGGGAAGAGATTGAAGTTCTGGAAGACGAAGCCGATCCGGCCGCGCTGGGTCAGGATGGTCCGCTCGCTCAGCTCGCGCAGCCGCTCGCCGTGCCGGCGGACGCCGATCAGCTCGCCGTTGACACTGACATGGCCGATCTCCGGCTTCTCCAGGTGGTTGATGACCCGGAGCAGGGTGGACTTGCCGGAGCCGGACGGGCCGAGGATCACGGTGACCTCGCCGGGCCGTACGGTCAGGCTCACGCCGTCCAGGACCCGGTGGGTGCCGTACCACTTGTGCACGTCGTGCACCTCGACGGCGGCGGGTGCGGTCTCGGTGGCCGGTGCGGTCTCGGTGTTCACCGGTGCGGTCTCGGTGGTCATACGGCCCTACCTTCTTGAGTGCGTCCCGAGAGTTCGCGACTCTGGGACTGCGCGGGTGGGGCAGGGATGGCTTTCATGCTGGCTGCCCTCGATGGCTCAGGCCGCTGGTCCCCCTGC
>NZ_JBHSFK010000050.1:0-87914 GCF_042653945.1 Streptomyces vulcanius
CTCCTTCGAAGCGTCGGCCACGCCCCCGGGCCGAGCAGCATCGGTCGCGGGGGTTCGTCGTGGCACAGGGCGTGCGACGTCGGCCGTGATCGTGTTCGTGGCCGGCTCGGGCCGTGGGTGTCGGCGGGCCCGGGGGACGGAACGGGCTGTAGCGGTGGGTGCCGCCTGGCGCGGCGAGGGGCATACGGTCGCCCGTCTTCCGCCCCCTCACCCCCCCTCAGCCCCCTCCGCCGCCTTGGGCGGCGCCGCTGGTACGAGCGCGGGGCGGCGCTTGCCGGCCTCGCGCCGCGACCTCGTCCGCCACTGGCGGCCCATGCCGCCGCCGTTCGATGTTCGGGTCGGCCCCGCGGCGAGTAGTCGAGGGGCGGTCTCGGCGTTCAGGTCCAGCTCAAGCCGTTGTCCACGGCAGATCTGCCGGCGCGCTCGGCGCCGATCAAGCCACCGTCGTGGCCTCTGCCCTTCGGCTCCAGGGCGGGGACGGGGGCTCGTGGGGGAGGTGAAATGACAGTGGTCCGGCTGCATGAGGATGCAGCCGGACCACTGTTCCGGGGTGGGCGATACTGGGTTCGAACCAGTGACCTCTTCGGTGTGAACGAAGCGCTCTCCCACTGAGCTAATCGCCCGGACGCAGGAGGAACATTACCCCATGTCAGGGGGTGCCTGTGACGATGAGCGGGAGGGGCCGACCGGCCCCGCTCCCCCGTCGGCGATCACTGGTCCTTGATGTTCCAGGGCATCGCCATGCCGAACTTCCACAGGTAGATCCCCAACAGCACCCCGATGATCACGAGGCCGATCGAGGTGAGGATGATGTTGCGGCGCCGGACCTTGGGGTCGAGGGCGCGCTGGGCCGCCTCGGTGACCTTGCGCTTGGTCCAGCGCAGCACCAGCTGGGCCCAGACGAACTCGGTCGCCCAGATCGCCATACCGCCGAAGATCACGACCCAGCCGGGCCCGGGCAGCGGCAACATGACGATACCGGCACCCACCACGGCCAGCCCGATGACGAAGACGCCGACCTGCCAGCTCAGGTGCAGCACGCGGCGCGCCTTGATGAATTCGGGCGCCTTGGAGCCAAGCCCCTGCTCCTGCGACTCCCCTGCCGGCTCGTTCACCTTCGTCCCGTCCGCCGCCACGGCTACCTCGCCGAGCTCGTCACTCCCCGTATTCATACACCCAGACCCTACCCGAGAGATTCCAGTCACCGGAATGGTGGTACTTCGCGAACAGGGCGTCGGCCGGAAGAGTTACGTAAAGACACGCAAAACACTCAGAGGGGTTTACAACGGCACCGTAGGTGGCATGTCGATTTCGCCGACGTGCGAATCCCCGAGCGCACACTGAGCGAAAGGCCCTGGCGCTTATGAACACCACGGTCAGCTGCGAGCTGCACCTGCGCCTCGTTGTGTCGAGCGAGTCCTCCCTGCCTGTCCCCGCAGGCCTGCGGTACGACACGGCCGACCCCTACGCCGTGCACGCCACCTTCCACACCGGAGCCGAGGAAACCGTCGAGTGGGTGTTCGCCCGCGACCTCCTCGCCGAGGGCCTGCACCGGCCCACGGGCACCGGCGACGTCCGCGTCTGGCCGTCGCGCAGCCACGGTCAGGGCGTCGTCTGCATCGCCCTGAGTTCTCCTGAGGGGGAGGCCCTCCTCGAGGCCCCGGCGCGGGCCCTGGAGTCCTTCCTGAAGCGGACGGACGCGGCCGTGCCTCCCGGCACGGAACACCGCCACTTCGATCTCGACCAAGAGCTCTCGCACATCCTGGCGGAGAGCTAGGGCGAGGCTCACTCCGAGCCGCCCGGCGCCGTCCACTCGGGGAGACGGCTCGGGCCAAGACAACCGCACAGGGAACGCGCCGACGCCGCTCCACGGGCTGCCGTGGAGCGGCGTCGGCGTGCTTACGGGCACCTACCCGGTCTCCCCGGGTTGCCCGCCGGGGCAGCCGACGCCCAGCCGGAGGTCGGCCCGAGCTCTCAGGCCCGTGGATTCCCGGCCCGGGGCGGCTACCATCGGCCAGCATCGGCGGGCGCCCGCCCGACCCCCCAGGCCAGGGAGCGAAACGTGCTGATCACCCACGACGCCCGGTGTGCGCTCGATGCCGTGGTGGATCTGGTGAACACCGCACCGGAGGACGACACCACCCCGGACGGGCTGGCTGATGTCGCCGCGCTCGCGGAGTTCGTACAGAACCACGAGATCAGTGATGTCGGTGTGCTGTCCGAGTTCGACCTGTCGGCGGTGCGCAAGGTCCGCGGCCGGTTCGCCGGGATCTTCGCGGCCCAGGACGCCCGGCACGCCGCCGGACTCATCAACGAACTCGTCGCCGCCGCGGGCACCACGCCCCGGCTCACGGATCACGACGGCTACGACTGGCATGTGCACTACTTCGCCCCCGGTGCGTCCGTCGCGGACCATCTCGCGGCCGACTGCGGGATGGCGCTGGCCTTCTTCGTGGTGGCCGGGGAGCAGGAGCGGCTGCGGCGCTGTGAGGCGCCGGACTGCCGGCGCGCCTTCGTCGATCTCTCCCGCAACCGCTCCCGCCGGTACTGCGACAGCCGCACCTGCGGCAACCGTCTGCACGTGGCCGCATACCGTGCGCGCCGCAAGGAGGCGGCGGGCTGAAACCGCCCCGCTCCGGCGACGGCTGGATCCGCACGTGAGCCGGATCGGGGTGGGTTGATCCCAGACATGGCCGATCCGAGGCCAGGACCGATCCGGGGCGGCCGATCCGGGGGCCGGGGCTGATCCCCGGGGGGTTGGTCCGAGGGCGAGTCTGATCCCGGCATCCCGGCATCCCGGCATCCCGGCATCCCGGCATCCCGGCCGGGGCCGATCCGGGGGCAGGGCTGATCCCGAGGTGGGGCTGGTGCGGAGGTGCGCCTGGTCCGGGGACGAGCCCGATCCCGGGCGGAGCTGATCCGAAAGGTGGGGCCGATCCCAAGGCAGGGCTGGGCTGCGGGTGGGGCCGGGTGGGAGATTGCTGACGCGGCCCCGGCGGGTGGCGCCGGGGACCGCGGGTACGGCTCAGAGCAGCAGCAGGTCGTGCAGCGCAGCCATGAGCAGCAGGGTCCCGATCACCGCCAGAAAGATCATCAGCGGTGGCTGGGAGAGGGCGAAGAGGCATCCGCGCGGCTCGTTCTCCGGCGGCGCGGCGTCGCCTTGGTCCGTGTCCAGTTGTGTCGTGTCGAGCATCTCGCCGCGATGATGTCCTAGGCCAGGCACCTCGCGCGATCAACACGCCCGGATTGAGCGGGTGTTCGCCGTATTCCGTAGCGTCGGTTTCAGGCCGTGATCGTTTCCGGACAGGGAGGGGCCGACTGTGTTCTTTCCATCACTGGGCGCCCATCAAATGCGGGTCGGCTTCATATGCCGTGCTTCTTGAGGATGGCCTCGATGTCGCTGAAGTCCTCGGCGCCGCTCGTCGCCCGGGGCGAGGAAGCGGTCGGGCGGGACGGCGCCTGGCCCAGGGAGGGGGCCGAGGCGCCCGGCGCCACCGCTCCGGGCTGTGCGGAGCGGGCTGCCGCCTTGCGCTCCTTGCGGGTGCCACCCCGACGGCGCTCCACGGCGCGTGTCGTCGCGAACAGGGCCCAGGCGGCGCCGAGCACCACGAAGCCGGCCCAGGCGGTGGGGCTGAAGGCGGTGTCGGCGATCCACTCCACGATCCCGGTCATCACCAGCCCCAGGGGCACGAGCGAGTACGCCGCGATGCGGGCGGCCGACAGGAAACGCTTGCGGTAGGCGCTGACCGCCGCGATGCCCAGGCCGGCCGCGGCGACGGCGGAACAGACGGTCTCGGCAATCATCCGGTCCTCCAGGCGGGGCGGGTACTCGGGCAGGGTCGGTCGGACTCGGCGCTGCGACAGGCGGAGCCTTTGTCCCTTCCATCCTGCACCTCCGTACCGCTTTCGGGCCATGTTCCAGCGGGACATCAGGGACATCTCCGGGTCGGCTCCTCCGCAGGTGCCGGTCGTGGGTGGGACGGCCGGGCGCCGGCTGGGAGACTGGTGCCATGAGCGACTCCTCCCCCGCCTCCTCACCGGCTGCCCCGTCCGACTCCGCTCCGGCGTCCTCCTCGGCGTCGGACCGTCCCACCGTCGTCCTGGACGTGTGGTGCGAGTTGCAGTGCGCGGACTGCCGCAGCGCCCTCGACGATCTGCGGGCCCTGCGCGAGCGCTACGGCGACCGGCTGGAGCTGCGGCTGCGGCACTTCCCGCTGGAGAAGCACAAGCACGCCTTCGCCGCCGCGCAGGCGGCCGAGGAGGCGCTGGAGCAGGGGCAGGGCTGGGCGTACGTCGAGGCCGTGCTGGGCCGGGTCGACGAGCTGGACCGTGGGGGCGAACCCTTCCTGGTCGAGGTCGCCGGTGAACTCGGGCTCGACGCAGAGGAGTTCGACACCGCGCTGATCGACGGCCGGCACATCCTGATCGTGGACGCCGACCAGGCCGAGGGCAAGGCGATCGGCGTCACCGGCACCCCGACATACGTCATCGGCGGCGAACGCCTCGACGGCGGCAAGAGCCAGGAAGGGCTGCGCGAGCGCATCGAGCAGATCGCGGACCGGCTGCTGGCCGAGGCCGAGTGAGGCGCACTCGCGACGGGGATGGCGACGAGACGGGGACGGGGAACGCCACCGATTGACCAGCCATCCGCCACCAGCGACGAACAGTCGGCCGCTCCCGCCCACGCCCGCCCGCCTCCGGCATTGGCCTGACCGGTACGACGGCTGAGGACGCGGTCGCGGACAACAGGGTCACGAAGGGGAGCCATGGGCAGCGGAGGCACGGACGGCGCGAGCGCGGAGGGCCCGGTCGGCGGCGGCGCCACCCACCCCGTGGCGGAGGGCGAAGCGCTGGTCGGCGGCATGGCGAACGCGGGTGCGGTGTTCCGCAAGGGCGAGGTGGTCGACCGTCCGGCACCGCCCCACGCTCCCGCTCTGCACGCCTGTCTGCGCGCCCTGCGCGAGCAGGGCTTCGACGCGGCGCCGGTCCCCGTCCGGCTCACCTCCGACGGTCGCGAGCAGCTGAGCTTCGTCCCGGGCGAGGTGGCCCTGCCGCCGTTCCCCGGCTGGGTGATGACGGACGCCGCTCTGCGGTCGGTGGGGCGGCTGCTGCGACGCCTGCACGACGCCGGTTCGACGGTCCCCCTGGACACCACCAGCGGTGCCGGGTGGCCCACGGACCTCGCCGATCCGGAAGGTACGGAAGGTGCGGAAGGTGCGGAAGGTGCGGAAGGTTCAGACGGTCCGGAAGCGGGGACCGTGCTGTGCCACAACGACATCTGCCCGGAGAACGTCGTCTTCCGCGACGGACGGGCCGCCGCCCTCATCGACTTCGACCTGGCGGCGCCGGGGCGCCCGCTCTGGGACGTCGCGATGACCGCCCGGTACTGGGTGCCGATGGCCGATCTGGCCTCCACGGCCCCCTTCTATCCCGCCGGGCTGGACGCGCCCGCGCGGCTGCGGGTCCTCGCCGACGGCTACGGGCTCTCCGCGCGGGAACGCTCCGAGCTGCCCGCTGTCGTCGAACAGGCCACCGAGGTCTGCCGGGCGTTCGTGACCGCCCGGGTGGCCGGTGGTGATCCGGTCTACGTCCGGGCGCTGGCCGAGCGTGGCGGGTGGGCGCGCTGGGACCGGATGCAGGCCTGGCTGGCGGCCGGGCGGGACGCGTTCACGGCCGCGCTCTTGGAGTGAGCCGACGGCCGTGAGCCGACGGCCGCCGGCAAGCAGGATCAGAGCAGGTTCTTGTACATCGAGTACCCCACGCTCACGTACCCCAGCGACTCGTACAGCCGCTCGGCGGGAGTGTTGCCCGCGAAGACGTTCAGACCCAGCACCTGTCGGCCGGCGGCGATCGTCTGTGCCTCGGCCAGCAGCATCAGGGAGCGGCCGTGTCCCCGGCCGCGCTGCTCCTCGTAGACCTCGATGTTGTAGACGAATGCCTTGTCGCCGATGAACGTGACCCACAGGTCGCCGACCGGGGTGCCCTCGTGTTCCAGGACGCTGATCAGCGTGTTCTCCGTGGCCAGGCCCTGGGTGAGCGAGCGCGCGTGGTCCTGCCGGGACTTGGCGCGGGCCCCGGCCTCCGGGATGCCCCGGTCGATCCAGTCCTGTGCGTAGCCCGTGATGCCGCGGTCCTGCCAGGGGCCGTACTCGTCCTCCGTCAGGGAGCGGGCCCTGCTGCCCTCGGGCAGGGCGGGTGGCTCGGTGCCGAGTCGCTTCTCCATGCCGCGGTTGCGGTGGACGTAGCCGAGTGCCGTGGCGAGGCGAAGTGCGGCCTCGGCGTCGCCCGGGACCCGGATCTCGACCTGCCGGCAGCCCCAGCCGCGCGCCACCTCCTCGGCGGCGAGCGCGGCCACCGTGCCCCTCCCCCGGCCGCGGTCCGGCTCCTCGATGTGCAGGTTGCCGATGTGGGCGACGGCAGGTCCGAAGGCGGCGTCGGTGGTGAGCCGGACCGCTCCGACGGGACGGCTGTTCACGCACACCTGGTAGTGGCGCGACAGTGTCCCGTCGGCGGCGCGCTGAAGCGGCTCGGTCGGCCGCAGAGTCGTGGTCATCAGGGGGTTTCTACCCGTCGGACGGGCCTGAGTCAGCTTCTTTTGCCGACCCCTAGGGGTCGAGGTCGTGCCCGGCGCGCTCGTCGAAGATCCGCATCGCCTTGGCGGTCACCGGGCCCGGGGCGCCGGGCAGTTCGCGGGTGTCGACGCGGTGGACGGCCTGGACGTCGCGGAGGGTGGAGGTGAGGAAGACCTCGTCGGCCCGCTCCAGCACGTCGAGCGGCAGGTCGGTCTCCCTGGCGCCGGTCCACCGGACGGTGAGTTCGCGGGTGATGCCGGCGAGGCAGCCGGAGGTGAGCGGCGGGGTGTGGATCTCGCCGTCCAGGACGACGAAGACGTTCGACCCGGTGCCCTCGCAGAGCTGTCCGACGGTGTTGGCGAACAGGGCTTCGGTGGCGCCGTGTTCGTGGGCGCGGGCGAGGGCGACGACGTTCTCGGCGTACGAGGTCGTCTTCAGGCCGGTGAGGGCGCCGCGCTCGTTGCGGGTCCAGGGGACGGTGACGACGGCGGTGGTGTCGGCGCGGCGGGTGGTCCCGCCGAGGGCGACGACGAGGGTGGGGCCCTGGTCGCCGCGGTCGGAGCCGAGGGGGCCCTGGCCGCCGGTGTAGGTGATGCGGAGGCGGCCGAGGGGCATCGGGTTGGCCTCGAGGACGGCGGCGCAGGCGCGGCGGACCTCGTCGTGGTCGGGGTCGGGCAGGCCGAGGCCGCGCGCCGAGCGGGTCAGCCGGTCGAGGTGACGGGTGAGCGCGAACGTCTTCCCGTCCGTCGCCTTCACCGTCTCGAAGATGCCGTCGCCCACGGTGAGCCCGTGGTCGAAGACGGAGACACGGGCGGACTCGCTGTCCTGCAGCCCGCCGTCGAGCCAGATCTTCACGTCAGTCCCTCTCAGTGCCTGTCAGTCCCGCTCACTCGCGTCGTACGATCCCGACGCTACCGCCAGCAGGCGCGCCGCCTTCAGTTCGGTCTCCGCCCATTCCGCCCCCGGGTCGGAGCCCCAGGTGATGCCGGCGCCGGTCCCGAAGCGGAGCACACCTGCGGCGCGGTCGATCCAGAAGGTGCGGATGCCGACGGCGAGCTCGCCGGTGCCCCGGTCGGCGTCGACCCAGCCGATGCCGCCGCAGTACGGGCCGCGGGGCGCCGTCTCCAGCACGTCGATGATCCGCAGGGCGCTGGACTTGGGGGCGCCGGTGACGGAGCCGGGCGGGAAGGCGGCGTCGAGCAGTTCGGGCCAGCCGGCGTCCGCGCGCAGTTCGCCGCGGACCGTGGACACGAGATGGACGAGCCCGGGGTGCTTCTCGACGACGCACAGGTCGGGGACGGTCACGGTGCCGGCGGCGCAGACCCGTCCGATGTCGTTGCGGACGAGGTCCACGATCATCACGTTCTCGGCGTAGTCCTTGTCGAGGAGGTCCGCCTCGGTGCGGCCGGTGCCCTTGATCGGGCCGGACCACACGGTCCGCCCGTCGCGGCGCAGGAAGAGCTCGGGGGACGCGGTGGCGATCTCGACGCCGTGCCCGGGGAGACGAATCGTTCCTGCGTACGGCGCCGGGTTGCCGCGGGCGAGCAGGGCGGTGAGCGCGTCCACGTCTGCGCCGGGGGCTACGGGGGCGGTCAGGACGCGGCAGAGGTTGGCCTGGTAGACCTCGCCGGCCGCGATGTGCTCGCGTATCCGGCGCACCCCAGCGGTGTACTCGGCGCGGTCGAGCGACGACGTCCAGTCACCTGCGGCGGGCCCCCGCCACCGCCCCGGCACGGGCGCGGGCACACGCTCCTCGCGTACTTCGGCGAAGCGCGCGCAGACCAGCCGGCCCTCGAAATCCGCGCTGACGGCCCAGAAACCGGTCGCGTCGAGGGCGGCGGGGTCACTGGTGACGTCGAGGAGACCGGTGGCGACGCGGGTGCCGAAGCGGGCGAGCGGAGGGAGGTCGTGCACGGTGACGAGTCTAAGGTGGGTGTCGTACAGGTGGCCCGGGCCTGACCTTCAGGGGGCCTGACCTGGTCCTCGGGTAGGCACAGCGCAGCACGCTGCACAAACGCGTTTTTGTACTGGCCCGGGTATCCGCTAGAGTTCAACACGTCGCCGGGACGCGAGAGCCGACCGAAACGACATGCGGACGTAGCTCAGTTGGTAGAGCGCAACCTTGCCAAGGTTGAGGTCGCGAGTTCGAGCCTCGTCGTCCGCTCGAAGGATCAAGGGGTCTTCCCGGTCCCCTGCACTCCTGGTGGAGTGGCCGAGAGGCGAGGCAACGGCCTGCAAAGCCGTCTACACGGGTTCAAATCCCGTCTCCACCTCCAAGGACGATTAGCTCAGCGGGAGAGCGCTTCCCTGACACGGAAGAGGTCACTGGTTCAATCCCAGTATCGTCCACTGGATCTTCGGATCCCCCGCGCGATTAGCTCAGCGGGAGAGCGCTTCCCTGACACGGAAGAGGTCACTGGTTCAATCCCAGTATCGCGCACGCAGTACACGCCATCCCGGACGATTAGCTCAGCGGGAGAGCGCTTCCCTGACACGGAAGAGGTCACTGGTTCAATCCCAGTATCGTCCACATATCGCTGAAGCCCCCGGCCGTTTCGTACGGCCGGGGGCTTCTGCGTGGGCGGGAAGCCGCTCAGCTGGAGAACAGCATGCGGCCGAAGCTCTTCTGGCGGTGGTGGCCGCCGTGGCCGCCGTAGTGCCCACCCCCGTGACCTCCGCCGTGCGGGGCGCCCCAGGCGGGGGCGGCCGGGGCGGCCGGGTACCCCTGGGCGCCGGGCGGCGGGGGCGCGGGCTGGGACCACTGGGACTCCACGCGGGTCAGCGCCTCCAGCTCGCCGTAGTCCAGGAAGATCCCCCGGCAGTTGCTGCACTGTTCGATCTGGACGCCGTTGCGGTTGTACGTGTGCATCTGGGCGTGACACTTCGGGCACTGCATGGTTCGGCTCAACTCCTCGCAGGTCGGTCCTGTTTCGCGTACCGCCAGGACAGACTCAGTCCGGCCGCGGTCGGTTGCACCCTACTTCGTGGAGCTTGTCGCCAACTGCGGAGGGAGGGAACCCATGCGGTCACAGGCATCGACGAGGGAGTGCTCGACCTCGTCCAGGGGCCGCTCCTGCGCGACCGCCTTGGCGACGAACCGGGCAGCGCTCTGGACGGTGAGGGCGCGGGCCGGGACGTCCAGGGCGGGCCAGGGGTCGCCCGTCGCGGGGACGGCGGGGCCGTCGGCGGCCCGGTAGGCGTCCAGGAAGCGGGTCCACTCGTCGGGCGGGAGCAGGCCGCAGGCGTACCAGGCGGCGGGGCGGGCGAGGTCCCAGGCCGGGACGCCCACGCCGAGGTCGTCCACGTCGATCAGGCGCCAAGGGCCGTCGGGGGCCGGGTGGCGGACGAGTTGACCGAGGTGGAGGTCGCCGTGGCAGAGGGTGGCGGCGGTGGCAGGCATGGGGGCCTCGGCACGGGCCCACGGCGGGAGGGTGGCCCAGGCGCGCAGGACGGGCGCGGTCGCGGGGTGCCGGGCGGTCGCGCTCGTGCGCAGGGTGGCCACGGCGTGGGCGGCCTTGGCGGGGCCTCGCATCGGGGGGAGGGTGGCGGGGGCCGGGGCGCGGTGAATGCGGGCGAGGAGGGTGGCGGCGGCTTCCCAGGGGGCGGCGTCCGGGTCCTCGGGGTCCACGGGGGTGCCGTACGGCCAGAACGTGACGAGCCGGTCGTGGAGGGGGAGCGGGGTGGGGGTGAGCGGGGGCAGGAGGATGCCGGGGAGGGCGGCCGCCGTGGTGAGGCGGTGGGTCAGTTCGGCGACGGTTGTGCCGGGGGCGTGGGCCTTCG
The DNA here is from genome assembly GCF_042653945.1 of Streptomyces vulcanius. Classification (NCBI taxonomy): domain Bacteria; kingdom Bacillati; phylum Actinomycetota; class Actinomycetes; order Kitasatosporales; family Streptomycetaceae; genus Streptomyces; species Streptomyces vulcanius. The sequence continues at coordinate 10,353 of NZ_JBHSFK010000050.1, forward strand.
CGACGGTGTCCGCGTGGCGGACGACGGTGGCGTCGGGGCGGTCGGCGAGGGTGCGGGCGGTGCAGGGGCAGGTCGCGGGGGTTGCGGCTCCGTGTGCCCGGGCTCCGGCTCGGTACGTGAGCTCGGTGAGGAGGGGGGTGGGGGCGGTCACGGGGCTCCCTGGGCGGGGGGTTGGGTCTGTCTGGGGTGAGGGTACGCAGATGGGGGCGCCCATGTGTGTGCGTACCGCGGAGCCGGCGCTGGTCGGGGGTTCGTTTCGCTTGCCCGCGCCGGCGGGGTGCCGCTGCGCCCACCCGTGCCGCCCCTGGCCGCACGCATGCCCGCAGTTACGGGTGGGAAAAAGCAATGCCGGCGCAGCTCCCCAGCTGCGCCGGCATTATTGCCGTCCGCCGCACCCCCGTCCCCACGGGGTTTCAAATGGGTGGATGTCCCCGCCCGGACCGCTCTTCCGGGCCTGGGGTCGCCGCTCAGCGCCCCAGCATCACACCCACGGACGACGCCTGTGTGGCCACCGTCTCCCAGCCGTCGAAGACAAGGAGCAGCAGGGCCGCCAGAGGAAGGGCCATCAAGGTCGCCACCAGCGGGTGGCGACGGCCCGTCGCACGCTTTTCGTTGCGGATGATGGTCCGCGGTGCCGTGTGGGCCATGGTCCCTCTCCTGACCGTTGTCGGTTTTCGTTGGCAGCGGCGGGTGTCTGACCTCGGGGGACGAGTGCTGCACCCGCCGCTTGACCTCAAATCTAGGCGCGCGGCGGACGGTGGTCGTCATGCCGTCGTACCGATTGCCGGGCCTCCCGGAGGATGAGCCATGACCTGCGGAGTACTCCCCTGGGTGGAGACGGCGACCTAGGTCTCGGGGTCTTCCCGGAGGGGGTGTCCGGTACGGATCGTTTTCTCCGCGCTCACCTCGGGCAAGCCCTCCGGAGTGACTTCGATCACTTCCACCGGCCCTTGATCGAGCGTAGGCGCTTGTCGTGTCCCCGGCATCCACATCTGTCTGCACTCGGTCACCCCGCACCGGATCAATCCCCCTTGTCCGAACGGGTGGTTGAGGTCATGGCTTCGCCAAAGTGCGCGTGTTCTCAGGCCCTCTGACCACTCCTCAAGTCTGCCGCCCGGCACTGACAATCGATCGGGAGCAGAGGGCGCGGCCTCTGCGCGCGAACGGCCGTGGAAACGTAAGCTGTGCCACGTCAGACGGACCGGGCAGCGGGGATGAACATGGCGATGATGCGCCTGAGGCGCGAGGACCCGCGCGTCGTCGGCTCGTTCAGGCTTCACCGACGGCTCGGCGCGGGCGGGATGGGCGTCGTCTATCTGGGCTCCGACAAGAAGGGGCAGCGGGTCGCGCTGAAGGTGATCCGGCCCGATCTGGCGGAGGACCAGGAGTTCAGGTCGCGGTTCGCGCGCGAGGTGTCGGCCGCCCGGCGGATCCGCGGCGGGTGCACGGCCCGGCTGGTCGCGGCGGACCTGGAGGCCGACCGGCCCTGGTTCGCCACTCAGTACGTGCCCGGGCCCTCCCTTCACGACAAGGTCAACGACGAGGGTCCGCTCGGGGCGGCCGAGCTCGCGGCGATCGGGGCCGCGCTGTCCGAGGGGCTCGTCGCGGTCCACGAGGCCGGGGTCGTGCACCGGGACCTCAAGCCGTCCAACATCCTGCTGTCCCCGAAGGGGCCGCGGATCATCGACTTCGGCATCGCCTGGGCGACCGGTGCCTCGACGCTCACCCACGTCGGCACCGCGGTCGGCTCCCCCGGTTTCCTCGCCCCGGAGCAGGTGCGGGGAGCGATGGTCACCCCGGCCACGGACGTGTTCTCGCTGGGCGCCACCCTGGCGTACGCCTCGACGTCCGACTCGCCCTTCGGGCACGGCAGTTCCGAGGTGATGCTGTACCGCGTGGTGCACGAGGAGCCGCACCTGCACGGTGTGCCCGACGCCCTGGCCCCGCTGATCCGGGCCTGTCTGGCGAAGGACCCCGAGGAACGGCCCAGCACCCTCGACCTCTCGCTGCGGCTGAAGGAGATCGCCACCCGCGAGTCCCAGGGAATGGGCGACCCGAGGCCGCCCGTGCCGAGGGCGGCGGAGGCGGACCGGCCCACCGGTCGGCTCGCGGAGGCCGGCTATCCGGAGCGGACCCTGCGCCAGCCGGGCGGCCCGGGACCGGGCACCCCTCCCCCACGCAACGGAGTGCCCTCCGCACGCGGTACGGCTCCTTCGCGGGGCGGGGTTCCGTCGCGTGGAAGCAGTGCCTCACGGGGTGGCGGCGGTGACGGTACGGGTACGCCGCCGTCGTCGCGGTCAGGTTCGCGGCCGGCGCCCGCCGCACGCAACGCCCGTCCCGGCAGCGGCAGTCGGCCCGCGCCGCGCAGTGGGGCGAGGCGTCCGGGGCAACGGAACACCGGGACCGGGCGGAACACGGGGACGGGGCGGCGCCCGGCCAACCCCCGGCTGCTGCGGCAGCGGCTGTTCGTCTTCGTCGTCGTGACCCTGCTCGTCGCGCTGGGCATCGGCATCGTCCAGGGCTGCCAGGGGCCCGCCCGTGGACTGGGCGTCGACGACGGCGTCGTACGGCAGCAGCCGCACTCTCAACCGCAGGGGCAGCTGCCGCCCCGTGGTCAGTAGTCGCTAGCCCTGGGGGCGGCCTGTCGCCACCGCGTAGAAGGCGACCGCTGCCGCCGCGCCCACGTTGAGGGAGTCGACGCCGTGGGACATCGGGATGCGGACCCATTCGTCTGCGGCGACCAGGGCCTGGGTGGAGAGGCCGTCGCCCTCCGCGCCCAGCATCAGGGCGACCCGGTCCATGGTGTGCGGGGCCGCCTCGTCCAGGGGGCGGGCCTTCTCGTCGGGGGTGAGGGCGAGGAGGGTGAAACCTGCCTCGCGGACCGACTCCAGTCCCTTGGGCCAGGTGTCCAGACGGGCGTACGGCACCGAGAAGACCGCGCCCATGGAGACCTTCACGCTGCGGCGGTAGAGGGGGTCGGCGCAGTCCGGGGAGAGGAGCACGGCGTCCATGCCGAGTGCCGCCGCCGAGCGGAAGATCGCGCCGATGTTGGTGTGTTAGGCGGATTCATCACCTCTAACACCTTTGCCTGCATGTGTGGTTGAACAGGAGTACGAGAGCCACACAAGGAGACGCATGGTTGACGTACGGCAGATGCCGTCACGCCCCAAGCGCCGCCGGGGACGCGGGTATATACGTGTCTCCAAGCGACGCCGAGACATGATCAGCCCCGAGATTCAGCGGGAGGCAATAGACGGGCTCGCCCTTCGGACCGAGATCGACCAGGTCGAGGCACCTATTGAAGACCTCGGGCTCTCGGGCCGCGACTTCGAAGAACGCCGGATCAAGGACCTGGTCCTCGCCGTACAGGACCACGAGATCGACGTTGTCCTTCTGTGGAAGTGGAGTCGATTCGGTCGCAACACACTGGAATCCCTGAAGAACATCCAGGCGATCTACGATGCCGGCGGCGACGTCATGGCCGCCACGGAGGACTTCGACGGTCGCACCAGCGTCGGTCGGCTCCAGATCACCCAGATGCTCGGCTGGGCTCAATTCCAGTCCGACCAGATCGGCGAGAGCTGGCAGTCTGCTCATGCTTACCGCCGGAAGATGGGCCTCCCCCACAGCGGATTCCAGACCTTTGGGTACCGGGTCTGTTTCACCTGCCCCCCGAACGATCCGGGCGAGCGGCGCTACAAGTGCAATGAGTGCCGTAGCGGGATCATGCAGATCCACCCCGTCGAGGGGAAGGTCCTCGCTGAGTGCTATCGCCGATGGACATGGGAGAACGAGCCCATCAACCAGATCGCAGCAGACCTCAGGGAGCGGGGCTTCCGGACTCTTGGCGGAAAGATCATCACGCCGACTCAACTCTACAAGTGGATGGACTCAGGCTTCGGGCTTGGCTGGGTGCGGTGGCGTTCGAAGGAGAAAATCCAGCAGGACAAGCAGAACATCCGCGATGGCGCGAAGTACTACTACCGCAGTTCACGGCCGGAGTACTTCGACGTCTGGAAGGTGGGGGCGCACAAGTCCGTCATCGAGGACCCGGATGAGCGGGAGCTGCTGTGGTTGGCGTATCTGGCTAAGCGGTTTGACGCACCGAAGACGCCGGCCCATCACCATGACCCCAAGTATTCGATCTCGGGGTTGGCCAGGTGTACCGGGGTGCGCGTGCCAGCGCGGGATGTCGTCGCGCCGAACTTCTACTGCAAGCGCAACGCGGGGGCCTTCACCCGCGGTGAGGCGATGGAGAAGAAGAATCCTCCGCTGCCCAACGGTGACCGGGACCCGCGCAACGTGGTCTTCCGGTGCACGCACGGCGCGATCAACAAGGACTGCCCTGGGTGTGGCTCAGTGAGTCTGGCCCGCGTCGAGCGCGAGATCCTATCGTGGTTGATGGATCAGGCGAAGGGGGCCGAGGTCGTCGACTTCAAGATCGCCCAGTCCCAGCGGGTTGCTGTGCGTGTGAAGGATGACAGCGAGAAGACCGAGCGCCGTCTGAAGGAGTTGGACGCGGAGTTGACCCGACTGGTGGGTGGGTACACGAAGGGGATCATCCCCGAGAAGCAGTACCTGGAACAGAAGCAGGAGATCGACGACGAGGTGGCCGACTTGAACAAGGCGGTCGAGCCGGATCCGAAGAAGCAGAAGAGGAAGGTGCAGGCGGTTCGACCGTCGCGCGCGAGGTTCCTCGGGCTGCTGGAGGAGTGGGAGCACATGACGTACTCCCGTAAGCGCCAGCTTTTGGGCACAGTGATCGCGCATATCTGGCTGTACCCGGAGATGGGTGGGCGGAACACGCCGCGCACGGTCATCGTCCCTTTGTGGGCTGAGGAGCGAGAGTTGGAGGCCGATCCGCCGCCTCATCCGGCTCTCAAGCTGGCCGCCTAGGCGGCTTCCTGGAGCGGTGGGGCCTCGTCGTCCGTCGTGGCGGCTTGGCTCCACCGCTCGTGGCGTTCTACGGCGGCCTTTGCCATGACGGCCCAGAAGTTGTCCCAGCAGTGATCTTCCGTGGGTCTCCCCGGGGTTTCGGTCACTGCTGCTCCTCGTGCGACTTGCTCGATGGCTTGAGCCGCCGGCTAGGCGCTACCGGCCGTGGGCCAGGACAGACACTCCAGCTTGTTGCTCACCTTGTTCCACAAGTTATTCCACAAGTGCTGGCTGGTCAACCGAGACCGCACGAGGCCCCCGACGTTCGCGATCGGGGGCCTCGTTCAGCTCCTGTAGCCTGGTGGCTCCAGCGCGACACCATCAAGTGGAGACGCGCGATCAGGTCGATTCGGGTAGCGATGGATGCTCGAACGGCCGGGTGAGTACGGGTAGTCGGCGGCTCCCGTACGTAACCTCTGTGGGGTCCGAGGGCCTCTCAGAAAATGAGATGCGCCACTGCAAGACCCAGAGGTCCCTTGCCCATCGGCCAGCAAACCTCAACCGAAGCAATCCATGTAAGACGGGTGGCTCGGTTGAGCAGAGCTGCCCGAGTGGTTCTTCTCCGCCGAGTTCGCCCTTCGATAGAAGGGATTCAGACGGACGTGAACAGCAAGGGAGCTTGGATCGTCGCGATCCTCGCGATCTGCCTGGCGTTGGGACTCATCGCCGGCATAGTCGCTCGGACGCTCGGCGGGGACGCGGTGGTTTCCCTGACTCTCGGCAGCACCCTGTGGATCGGCTCCAGCGGTGTCGGGCTGCTCGCCCTTCAGCTCCTGTGGACGTCCCCGTAGCGGGTCACTCGATCACGACGGTGCCGTCGCCTTCGCAGATTACGCAGGCGTCCATCTCTGGCCAGCGCCCCTTGCAGTGCGAGCAGGGGCGCTCGGTCGCACGACCGTCGTTGCTGGTGTCGTCCATGGCGGTGCAGTTACTCCTGTTGTTCATGCGGCGTGGTCCTCGATCACCTCGGCGTCCACGAACCCGGTCTCGATGGCGGCGCGTTCGACGCTGATGGGATCGGGAAGGGAGCGGGCTTGCTCGCCCTCGTCTCGGCCGAACAGCCGGCTGATGAGGCCGGTCTCGGCGGCGCCCTTCCGAGTGGCGGTGATCTTCACGGAGAAGGAGTTCTCTTCCTTGTCCTCAACGCGCTTGAGCATCTTGCCGAGACGGTCCATCTCTTCCGAGAGCACCGGATTTACGATTCCACCTTCCAGTTCCTCTGCAAATCGCAGGCCGAAGACGCGTCCTGCCTGCATTTCCAGCAATGCGGCATCGACGTCGGCGCGCTGGTCTTTGGTTCGGATCTCGACGGGGAGGCTGAAGGCACAGGTGGATCCGGGCTTCGCTGCGGGGCAACTGCTGGAGAGGTAGCAGCGGTCGCAGTTGCGGACGCCGGTGTCCACAGTCCTCAGTACGGCCCGGCCAGGGGTGCCGTCCTCAGCGGCGTCGCGGACTACTGCGAGGCCGGGGAAGGGCACCTTCTCGCGGTGTTCGACGGTGGCGGGAGTTACTCCTGTGTGCCGCACCCCTTCGTGCAGTCGATCAACTGCTTCGGGGGGTGAATCCGCGTTTTCCCCAGCGAGTGCTTTTCCGGGGGCAGTTACTCCTGTGCCGTTGATGTGGTCGGTGAGCTGTCGCCAGGACCAGACGGAGAGGCGTAGGACCTCGGTGGGGTCGTCGTTGATGACGGCCTCGGCGTCGAAGCCAGCGTCGGCGATGGCGTGCTTGTGCCGGGCTCGGGACATGTCCTTGTACCGGCGGGGGTAGCGGTGCAGTTCCTTGCCCGCCCAGACGATGGTGTCGCCGAACTGGCTTGGGGAGATCCACGAGGTGGATGTGGCTCCATACCAGAGGCCGTGTTCCAGGGCCGCCGTCTTGGTCATGCCGAGGCCGAAGAGCCGGGTGTCGGTGGTCTTGGCAAGGTGGGGCAGCAGGTGGGCGATGTCCTGGCGATCGATGCCGGCTTGGGTGACACCGACGTGGGGCCAGTCCCGGCAGAGCTGCTCCAGAGTGTCTCGTCCCGTTTCGGGGCGCCAGACGACGATGGCCTTGTCCTTGTCGAGGCGCTCGCGCTGCTCGGCGATCCACTCGTCACCGAGTTGGTGTGCGTCGAACTCGACGTAGTACGTCAGTCGGTCCAGGTTGGGAGCGATGAAGGCGTCGTAGTAGTGCTCGGCGATGTCGTGCAGCTCGGCGTCGGTGATGTCGTTGGTCGGCTTGCTGTTGATGGAGTGGCATCCGGAGTCGACGAGGATCTCTGGCTCGTCCCCGAACTTCTCCGCCAGGTCGTAGGGCTTGGTGAACTTGGTGCGCCTGCGCAGTCCCCAGTAGGAGAGGGCGACGGTGGTGTAGCCCTCCTGGGCGAGCAGGCTGCGGTAGGCCGGGATCTCGGTCCCGGCCAGGTAGAGCTTCACAGGGGTGTCTCCTACAGGGGTCCGGCAGTGCGCCTGGCGTCCTGGGCGTAGTGCTGGTCCTGCGTCTCGATCTCGGCGACGAGGTCGTCCCATGCCCGGGGCTCGCCGCGGTAGTCGGGCTTCCACTGTGGGCGGGTGTAGCGGGGGTGGGTGAACAGCACGGTGGTGTAGCCGGCCGCGAGGAGGTCGCTGGCGACGGTGGGGTCGCTGACGACGACCATGTCGACGTGAAGGTCGGGGCGCAGAGACTGGATTCCGCCGCGGAGGCCGTAGCGTTCGCTGACATTCGGCTTGATCAGGCGGATGTGCTTGGTGAACCCGTTGCGCTTGAGCCAGTTCTGGGCAAGCAGCTTGGAGCGGTTGAACGTCTCGTCCTCGTCGACCAGGTGCACGACGTGGGTTTCGGCGAGGCCGTGGTAGAGGAGTTGGCCGGCAGGGATGACGGCGTCACTCTCGGGTCGCTTGAGGACGCCTTCGATACTGATGACGACGTTCACCGGGACCGCCACAGGGCCGCGTTGCGGAGGGCGAACTGGGCGTCGCTGATGGGTTGGCCCCAGGTGTCGCTTTCGACCTGATTGTGGGTGGCGACCTGGATGTCCTTGATGGAGCGGAGCCCCTCGACGGTCCCGGTTTCCTTGGCGGACTGCCAGCGGTAGTTGGCGAAGTCCCCGTAGCCGCTGCCACCGGGGCCAAAGGCTGCGCGGCGGCCGAGGTGGATGTCGTCGAAGAGTTGGGCGGCCTGGGCGACGATCGTCTTGAGCTGGGAGCCGAGGGTTATCCAGTGCCCTCCTCCCTGCGGCGAGATGTGCATCTCGTTGGCGAGGGAGTTGTAGGAGGTGACGAGGCGGTGAGCCTCGGCGGTGTCACGTGCGGCGGCTTCCTTGAATTCCTGCGGGTATTCGTCGCGGGGGTTTGCCGGCAGATCTGGTGGGTGGACAGTCCACTCGTCCTTGGTCAGGGAGTAGGCCGCGTAGGGGTTGATGTTGCGAATGTCGCGGCTGTCGGGGTTGACGTAGTAGGTGACCTCATACGCTCGGTCCCCGATTTTTGTGGTGGCGGTTTCGGGCCACAATTCCGCTTTGAGTTCCTCGTCGAAGAGGTCGGCTATTTCCCGGCTGGTCATTCCTGCGTAGTCAGGGTTGTACCAGCCGAAGGAAGAGAAGTCGACGCCGACGAGTACGTCGAGATCGCCGTTTCCGCGGTCGGCGGCCCACTGGTAGCTGGCGCCTGAGCCGGCGAGCCAGACTTCACTCCACTGACCTGGGGCGTTGTAGCGGGTGTCCCAGAACTTGTAGAGGGTGCCGAGGAGCCAGGTGCGGACGTCGGGGATGAGGTGGTCGCCGTTGAAAAGGTTCGGGTCAAGGTGGTCAGCCGGGCTGGAGAAATAGCCGGAGGCGCCGACAGCGGCCTCCATGATGGGCTGAGCGTTGTTCCCGAGACGACGGTAGAAAGAGTTCGTCTCCATATCCGGAACTCTACCGGCGATACAGAGAATTCAAAGGGGCTGGATTCTGGCCCAGAAAAAGGCGAAGGCCCCCCTTTGTGTGGAGATTGGTGGTCTCCGGGGGGCCTTCCCTTGAGAGGAGAGAGCTTCCCTCCGAGGAAGAAGGCTCAACTCACTTATGAGCGTACACCAAGATCACAGCTTCAGGCTGTTCACGAGGGCCTGGGTACGCTGCTGGTCGACCATGGCCGCAGTCACCTGCATCATCTGTTGGCCGGTGATGCTGGCGGTCTTGATCGCGATGGCGTCGTCGACCAGGACGTGGCCGGCGCGCTGGAAGTCGTCGAGGGTGGCTGGCCGGCGAGTACGGATCTTGGAGTTCAGGTTGGGCTCGGCGACGACCTGGCCGTCGGGGGTGATGACGACGAGGAACGCGGTCTCGGCGAGCCTGCCTGTTTCCTGGGCGACGCCTGCCTCCTCCCCCATCTTCTTGAGCTGCTCGCGCTGGTCGTCGGTCAGTTCCTCGACGGTGTTGGCGGCCGTGTCGGCGAGGGTGGACAGGTCAAGGGTCACTGTGGTGCTCCTGGTTGTGTTAGGCGGCTCGGTCGTACGCGGCCCGGCGGACGGCGTTGGCGACGGGGCAGAAGTGGCAGAGGTAGATGTCCTTGCTGGAGCGGTACTTGGGCAGGCCGGCCGCCTTGCGTTCGGCGGCGGTGTCCGGTGTCAGCCGCTTCTTGTCGGTGCACCAGTCGGAGCAGGTGACGGACCGGTTGTGCGCTTGCCAGCACTGGAGCGCGTCTTCCTGGAAGGTGTTCTTCGCGGCGTAGAACGCGGGGTCGAACCCGGTGTGGCCGGTGTTCTCCCGGATGCGCTTGATGATCTCCTCGCGCGTGGATGGAGAGTCCCAGTGGCGCTTCTCGACCTTCATCAGCGGGTGCGCGATGTGGGGGCTGCCGTCGGGGTTGCGGTGCCGCTTGACGAGGGTGTCGAGGAGGAAGTCCTGACGGGGATCACCCTGGTAGTCGGGCAGCTCCTCCATGGACCCGCAGTCCTTGCACAGCAGGAGGCGGATGTACTCGGCCATATGAAGTGGTGTTCCTTGCTCAGTACCAGTAATGGGATTGCCAGAAAGCCCAGGCGGCGCATGGGCTGCCGTATCTCTGGTCCATGTAGGAGAGGCCCCAGCGGACTTGGGTGACACCGTTGGTTCGCCAGTCGGATCCGGCGGAGGCGTACTTCGACGCGGGGAGGGCCTGGGCGATTCCGTAGGCTCCGGAACTCGGGTTCGTGGCGTACGGATTCCAGGCGCTTTCGTGGGTGAAGACAGCGTCAGCGCAGGCGTATTGTGCTGGGCTGAGAACGGACTTCGCGTAGGCCCTGGGTGAGGCGTACGACGGCCGCATGGCCGCTTTTTTGGAGCGGGAGGCCCGCGGGGCTGCGCTCCGGGTGTGTTTGGGCCGCGGTGACGTGTTGGCCTTGGGGTTCTTGCCCGTCTCGGTTTTCTTGTGCTTCGGCGTCTTGCTGGCCAACGGGCTGCGGGACGGCGAAGTGGAGGCGGTCGGCGTGGGCGCCGGTGCGACTACTTCAACGACCTCGCGTCGCGAATTGGAAGCGACAGGTATGAGAGCCATGACCAGCACTGTCGATATGCACGACAATGGCCTGCGAGTCACACGGGATTCCTCACCTTGGGGGCATTCCCGTCCGACGTTCCTCGCAGGCCATTCAGACGCTTCGAGCACATTAACACGAAGGCCCGAAAAAAAAAAAGGGATTTCTCGGGGCGTTCGCTGTCAGCCGTAGGCGAGGGTGAACAGAAGTGCCCACCCCTTGGGGCCGATTGTTGCGTCATAGGAGACGCCGGCGTTGTTCAGGCCGTGCTTGGCGTTGAAGCCGGCGACGGCCTTCTGGGTCTGGGGACCGTAGTTGTCGGATAGTTCGACGCTCTTGCCGAGCCAGTCGGTGGCCTTCAGAGCCTTCTGGAGCGACTTCGCCGACGGGGTGGCCTTGTTGGGGGCGAGTCCCTTGGGGAACGCCGGCGGGGTGTACTTCTGGGTCGGCGTGCTGGGGGTCGTCGTGTTCGAGCCCGAGGATCCGGTGGACGGCGCTGCGGCCTTGTACGCTGGTCGGCCGAAGCCGAGGATGTCGGATCGGTACCGGATGCGCTCGTAGACGCCGTCCCCGTTGGACTGTGAACCGGCCGTGCCGGAGCTGGTGTTGCCGCCGATGGTGGCTACGGTCGCGCCGGGCGCGGAGGCGGCTCGGGCGATCTCGACGTGGTCCGCGACGCCGTCGTCGTTCCAGTCGAAGAAGATGATGTCGCCCGGCTTGATGGTCTCGGATGCCTTGTGCCACTGGCCGCGGTTCTTGAAGAAGTTCACGTGGCTGGGGCAGTACGCGTACTGGCCGACGACGTCGGCGTTCCCGGAGGCGTAGGCGCAGTAGGAGACGTACTCGTCGCACCAGGCGGCGTAGGCGAAGGACTTGTCCTTGACGAGGGTGGCGTACCACTCGCCGAACTTGGTGTGGTTACTGGCGCCTTCCTTGTAGCCCTTCCACTTCTTGGCTTCGGTCAGTAGGGCGGCAGCGGTGCTTGCCATCGGAGTGCTCTCCCGAGGGTGAGTGCTCCGAGTGGTGTCGCCGTGTTGGAGGTCTGTGTGGTGCTACGCGAATGGGTGTGTGGTCAGTAGCCGTGGACCGAGCCTCGGCGGCCCTGGACCGGGTCGCGGCCGTGAAGGGCGTGCCATGTGTGGTCCAGCGAGTCGAGGTCGTCGGTGGCGTCGCCGCCCCAGTTGGGGTTGAGCTGACGCGAGCGGCCGTCGTCGAGGCCGGAGTCGAGGTCGCCGTTGAGGCTGCGCTGGCTGGGCAGGCCCATCACATCACCGCCTTTCCGCCGAGCTTGAGGTCCTTGCCTCCGAGCGCCGAAGTCCTGCACACCCCCATCGCGAAGCTCGACCGGGAGGGAGATCGCGTGACCGAAAGCATTGTCACCAATGCAAATGCTCTGGAAGACGTCAGCCGGGGTCGTGGCGTTACCGTTCGCGACCTTCTTTACCTGTGTGGTCTCGATAAAAATCACGTCGTCGATGCGGCCGATCTCGCCCAGGGAGAACGCCCCCGGCTGCGCGTACTTCGACGACTCGATCCACGTCGGGTCCTCACGCAGCCAGCGGCTCTGATGCGGATGGACGAACGAGACGTACACGTCCCCGAGCCTCGGGATGTTTCGGGTCGCGAGGGTCTCGACCATGTCCTTGACGAGGGCGCTGGTGAAGCGGTAGTTGCCGGTCAGGCCGGCGCGGTTCGCGGACGGGGCGCCCTTGTCGTACGGGGAGATGCGGGTGATCGCGTTGCCCGTGGTGGCGAACTTGTCGTAGCCGTACAGGACGGACGACGCCTGGAGGAGGGTGTCGCGGGCCTGCTCGTCCAAGTACTTCGCCATGTTGCGGCCCAGGAGGCGGGAACCGGACGCGAGCACGTCGTCGAAGGACGAGTTGAGGAGCAACTCGCTGACCGCGATGGCGTATCCGTGCTCGCTGACGGTGATGCTGAACTGAGACGCGGTGAGGGCGTGCGTCTCCATGCGGACACCTTCGACGAGCTGCGAGGCGTCGCCGAGGTTGTCGTACCGCATGAAGTGGATCACGAGACCCGGAGAAACTCCGAGTTCGGTCTTCTTGACTGCGAACTGCTCGACAATTCGCGCTTGTTACCCGCTGGATGCAGGGCCAGGTCATTTCTGCCTGGCTCTTACGGTTTTCCATCCCGCAAGATCGGACTATATCTTCACCTCCAGCTTCAGCTCACTTCTCACCTAAGAGCTGAATCTGTGGGAGGTGCCTCGCGTGTAGTCTCTACGGAGTCCCAGGTGTTGGGTTCCCTCGGTATTCCCCGTGCTACGAGTGAGTACGACGAGGAGGAGGGGTTCACCGATACAGCGTGGTTCTCACTGACGCATCACTGCGTCAGGCGGCCCGAGACCGGAGAATCGGCATACTCTGGAACAAGATCTCCTTCGACCACAATTCCTGGATCGCCGGAGAGAGCTGCGAGTTCGACCCGCTGTAGTTCGTCGGAGACGCCGACAGTCGCGGCGTACCGGTGATGGCAGATGCCATGCGTTATCCCTTACTTGTGCGGCGGGTTAGCCGAACATGCCCTGGCGCGCGGCGTTGCCGGCGGCCGGCAGGAGCTGTCCTCGGAGCTTCGAGTACTCGGACATGGGCATGTTCTTGATGTCGCCAGCGGAGTACTGGCGGTAGCCGGCGTCCGTGTCGGCCGGACCGACGCCGTAACCGGTGGGAGCGGTGCCTCTCATCGAGGCCCTCGCAGCGACCTGGGTCTGCTGGATCTGGGCGACGATCGCTGCGGACTTCTGCTTCATCAGCTCGACGCTGGCGCGGAGTTCGTCCTCGGTGTTGCCCTGGACGAGGTCGACCAGCTCGGGCGCGATGTCGTCGGCGGCCTGGGACAGCAGGTCCCCGCGGACGTTCTGGAGGCGCTGGAACTCCTGCTCGCGGGCGAAAAGCTCGCGGTCCTGCTCGTACTTGGACTGGAGTTCCGTGAAGCGCTTCTCCCACTCCTGCTCGCGCTCCTTGAGCAGGGACTTGGCAGACAGTTCCGCCTGCCTCTTCGCCTCGGCCTCGTCCTCGGCCTGCTTGCGGGCGGCGGCATCGGTGGCCTCCTGCTCCTCGCGGGCGCGACGGACGGCTTCCAGCTCTTCCTTGGTGGCCTTCAGGACCTCGTCCTGCTGGCTCAGGCGGCCGTAGAGCTTCTCGCGCTCCTCGCGCCGGACCTTCTCCAGGTCCTCGGAGGTGAAGCGGCCGTCAGCCTGCGGGTCCTTGGGCGGCTCGGGGACGACCGGCACGGTGATGACCTGGTCGTTGGGGCCGTTGGTGGGCGCAGGGGCGGTGGCGGTGGTCGGAACAGTCATTAGCTCGTCTCCTGGTTACTGGCGTCCTCCGAATTCCGGCGCTGTGGCAATTTGGTGCCGTAAGCCGTGGTCACGAGTTGGTTGAGCAACGATTTGGTGTCCACACCGAGGTCGATCCCGGTTGCTCCGGGAAGAACTCCGGTCTGAGCATTGCCAGCGGGAGTTCCCGGCTGAGCCGGACTTCCCTCGCTTGACGCGACGGGCTTGCCGCCCTCTTCGGTGGCAATTCCAGTCATCTGGAGGATAGCAGAGGAAATGGTTGCTTTGATAAGCTCCAGCGCCCCCTGCTCTATGACATCTCGGCGCTGCTCGCTGAACATCTCTTCAAGGCGCTCGTCCGGGAATTCTTCACCGAGTTCGACGAGGGCGTTGCGTTTGGATTCTAGACCGATGGCGAGCTTGGCCTGGATTTCGTTGAGGGCTACCAGTTTGTCGACAGGGAGTGGGCTAGGCCAGACGCAGTCGACGTTGTAGACGTCGGGGTCGTTCGGGTCGAGGAGGTCGGGCTGCTCTTCCTCGGTCTTGATACCGTCCGTCTTCGGGTCGTACAGCAGCGTCTCAGGCTCGTGGCAGAAGAGGGTCCGCAGCACCAGCTCGTTTATCCGCTTGATGCCGATTCCGTAGTTGAGCTGCTTCAGGGAGTTCTTGTTGATCAGCGGGTACCACTGGATCGAGAGGGCAACGCCGGACGTATTGGAAATCGGCTGCATCTGTCCCAGAGCGCTTTCGGGGACTCCTGTGATTTCGTGCATGGCGAGCTTCAGCGTCTGGATGTAACCCATGGGTCCGGCCAAATCAACGCCGTTCTCAAGGTTGTACACCTTGGCCTTCTCCGGCAGGCCGCCCCAGATCTTCCGGGGACCGCGCTCAAGATTGCTCGCTTTCGCCCCCTGCACGATTGTCGTCGGGGATGCATGGTAGTTGATGATGTCCGAGACGTCGGTCATCTTTTCGTTGAGTTCACGGTTGATGGAGATGATGTCGCCGATATCGGAGAGGCCCCAGGGCGACCCGGACACGGATATGTTCCGGATGTGCGCCACAGGAATGACGCCCAGCGGGTTGGGGCGGGAGTCGATCAGCTCGTCGTTCAGGAACTCTTGGATGTGGGTGTCTGTCAGGACCTCGGTGTAGGTCATTACCATCCGAGCCCCGTCTGCACCGGTCGTCCAGAACTTGTAGCGCAGCTTGAAGCCGACCAAACGATCCCGGTCGTGCGGGTGATACTCCGGGAAACAGTGCGCCGAATTCAGGGGAAGGATGCGGACGCGGCCCGAATGGATTCCGCCTGCCGAGTCGACCCATTGCGGCTCGTAGGCGACCTTCACGAAGGAGTCACCGGTGATGCCGCCTTGTTCTCCGACCGAGTTCAGGAGGGACTGCTTGTCGTTGTCGACCTCCCAGACCCGCTTCAGCAGTGCCGGCACGATGTGCTCGAATCGCTTAGAAACCGCGAACTTCACGCCCTTGGAGAAGCAGAAGTTGTTGATGTAGCGCGCGAACGTCGCCACGTAGTTGAGCGTGATCTGCGGTTCGCCGGCTTCTCGACGGTAGGCCCAGTGATGACCGAGGTAGAACGCGAAGTTGGTGGCGTAGCGGTTCAGCCGCGGTCCGTGAACTTCGAAGTCCTCGTCCGACAGCTCCACCAGGCCGAGCGGGCTGACGGAGATGGTGAGGTCCGAGCCGGCCGCGCGCTGATTCGGCGGAAAGAAGGCGAAGGACAACCGACACATCCTGGGCTAAGCACCGAGTGGTGCACCTGTACGGAGGCGCGGTGCTATGAATTAATGTGCCGAATAGCGCTGTGCTCCATGCTCACACGGAGCGTGTGCAGAGTGTTAGCAGGCTAAAATGCAGAAGCCCCCTGGTTTCCCAGAGGGCTTCGCTGCTGCTGCGGTCAGTCGGAGGTCTTGGCGTAGTTCGGCCGTTCCTGGTGCCCGCCGTCACGGACAACCATCTCGAAGCGCTGCTCCGCACCGTGGCCGGCACCATGAGCGAAGCCGCCCAGGAATTCTGGTGCCTCGGGCCAGGCTGCACTGCCTACGTGAGCGCGCTCCCGCATGGTCTCGGCCGCAGGCTTCTCGAACACGTTCAGGTTGTGGTTGTTCCGACCGGGGGCGGTCCGGTAACCCTGCATGACGCCCTTGCCAAATTCCTGCGGAATGTCGGTGTCGGTTGCGACGCCCTCCTCGAAGCGGAGGCGGCCCCGGCGGGTGGTGTTGACACCTGACTTGACACCGTAGTCGTAGTGGCCCTTCTCCGGGAACTCCGGAGTCGGGGCGAGGTTTCCTGCCATGCTTCCTCAATTCCGTACGAGACGTCTCGGAATCAAGGGTGAGAGGTTTCCTCGAAAAGTGTTAACAAGACGTGGCCTAGTGGATGCTGAATCCCTACCTCAAACATCAACGAGAGGCTGTTACGCCTATCGGCGCCTACACCAGGGAATCTCTACGAGGGTTCCCTCCGCGAGAGAGCATCTCGAATTAACGCGTGCGCATACCGCTCCAGCGGCATGTTCGCGGCAGCGGCCTTCACTTTGAGGACCTGATGCTCGTTCATGTCCAAGAGAATGAGTACACCGCGGGCAGGGCCAATACCAAGGAGTTGCGGCGTGTAGTGCCTGCCAAGGTGCTCTGTGAGGAGTTCGGCAAGAAGGTCGGGAACGGGGGACCGGGGTTTCTCACCATGGCGTATCCACCGGCTGACGCGTGAACGATCAACAGCGAGAGCCCGGTGCCCTCGTTCCAGGGCTCGGGTGTTGATGCGCCGGGCAGTCTCGCTGTTGTTCCAGCCGGCCTCGGCAAGGGCAAGCGCGAGTGGGTAGTTCGGCGCCCTCATCGTAATCCGTGTTGCGAATGCCTTCGCAACACCGCAGGTCGTAGACGGTATGAGGGGCTGCACGGGACGGTTGTAGTGCGCCCAACAAGGGTGCGATCACTGCCAGTTGAGACGGCTGGGGCCGTCTCGGAGGAGGCTGTTTCATGGCGGAAACCGCAGTCCCCAGGATCAAACCGGATGTGTCGGCCGCAGGGCCAGTCGACCTGCGTCGTGCGCACTTCGTGGGTGTCGGCGGCATGGGGATGCTTCCGGTCGCGCGCGTGTGCGCGGAGCGAGGGTTCAGCGTGTCCGGCAGCGACGAGCGTACGTCGGAGGGGCTGAA
Source organism: Streptomyces vulcanius (assembly GCF_042653945.1). Lineage (NCBI taxonomy): Bacteria > Bacillati > Actinomycetota > Actinomycetes > Kitasatosporales > Streptomycetaceae > Streptomyces > Streptomyces vulcanius. Next base: position 27,242 of record NZ_JBHSFK010000050.1, read on the forward strand.
GGAACTGGATCGCCTCGGTGTGTCCGTGTACACCGGGCATGCGGCCGAGCAGGTGCCGGCGGACGCGACCGCGGTCGTGTTCACCCACGCGATCGGACCGGACAACCCGGAGATCCTGGAAGCGCGGCGGCGCGGCATCCCCGTGGTGCACCGGTCCGCCGCGCTGAGCATGCTGATGAGCACCGCCCGTACGCCGGTCGCAATCATGGGAACCCACGGCAAGTCGAGCACGGCGGCGATGGTGGCGCTCGCGCTCACACGTATGGGACAGGCTCCGTCGCACGTCGTCGGCACCGACATCGACGAGCCGGGAACCGGCGGCCGGTCCGGGGCGGACGGCTTCTTCGTGGCTGAGGTCGACGAGTCGGACCGATCGCACATCGGCGTGGGCATGAAGGTCGCGGTGATCACGAACGTCGCGCAGGACCACCCGGAGAACTACGCCGAGGAACTGGACCACGTCGACGCGTACGAGAAGTGTGTCCGCACCGGGATCCACGCGGACGGCACGCTGGTACTCAACGCAGACTCGCCCGGCTGCCGCGAACTCGCCTCCCGGCTCGCGATGTCCGGCGACGGCCCGCGCGTGATCACCTTCGGCATGTCGTCGGGTGCGGACTGGCAGCTGGTCGATGCGTCCAGTCTGGGCGGGCGCAGCACGGCGGTGCTGCGCGGGCCGGGCGGGCGTGAGGTCGAACTCACGCTGAGGCTGCCGGGTGTGCACCAGCTCCTGAACGCCGCCGCCGGGATCGCGACCCTGGAAGTCCTGGGTCAGGACATCGACCAGGCTGTCCAGCACCTGTGGTACTTCGACGGCGTGGCACGGCGCATGACCCCGGCCGGCGAGAAGGCCGGGGTACGGGTCTACGACTCCTACGCCCACCACCCGGACGAGGTGAGCGCGGACCTCGCGGCGGCGCGCTCCCTCGTCGGATCGGACGGCCGGGTGCTCGTCGTGTTCCAGCCGTCCGATCAGCGTCGGCTCGACACGTTCGACATCGCGTTCGGGAAGGCCCTGGTCGGCTGCGACGAGGCGGTGCTGACGGACAGCACCGCCGGTGTGGACCTGGCGGCCCTGGAACGGCTGGCCGCCCGGATCGACGGCGCCGGCGGCAACGCCCGGTCCGTGGAGCCGGACCGGGCCGAAGCCGTGGTTCGCGCGGCCGGGCTGGCGAGGCCGGGCGACGTGGTGGTGCTGATGGGTACCGGCGATATCGCTGAGTCGGGTCCGGTGCTGCGGGCCGCGCTCGGCGAGCTGGTCGCGTCGGCCGCCTAAGCGTCCGCGGGGCCGGGGTTCGGTTGCAGGAGCTGGTCGGCGAGTTCCTGCAACTGGACCCCTCGGCTTCCCTTGACCAGAACGACGTCGCCGGACCGGAGGGTGTTCTGGAGCAGGTCCAGGGCGGTTTCCTGGTCGGGCAGATGGACAGCTTTTCCTCCGGCCGCACGGACGCCCTGCTCGATCCATCCGGCTTCTTCCCCTCCCACCAGGATGATCTGTTCCAGGCCCAGTTCGGCGGCGTACCGACCGATCTCCTCGTGCGCGGTGCGCGTGTCCGGACCGAGTTCGTTCATATGGCCGAGAACGGCGACGGAGCGCTGGTCGCGCCCCCTGGTCATGGAGGCGAGGGCGTCGAGGGAATGACGCATCGCGGTGGGGTTGGCGTTGTAGGCGTCGTTGACGATCGTGACGCCATCCGCCCGGATGTGCGTCTCCATCCGCCACTTAGAGCGTGGTTGGGCAACGGACAGGCGGGCGGCGATCTCGTCGACCGTGAGGCCGACTTCCCGGCCGACGACTGCCGCGGCCAGGCTGTTGGGAACCTGCACATCGCCGATGAGCTGAAGTTGGACGGGAGCGCTGCCTTCGGGGGTGGTCAGGATGTAGGAGGCGCGGCCCTGGTCGTCGGTGGTGATGTCGACGGCGCGGACCATCGCGTGCTCGCTGAGGCCGTAGGTGGCGACGCGGCCCTTGGTGCGGTTCTGCATCTCCCGTACGAGGTCGTCGTCGGCGTTGAGGACGGCGAGACCGCCCCGGGGGACCGCTTCGACGATCTCTCCCTTGGCCTGCGCGATGTTCTCGCGGCTGCCGAACTCGCCGAGGTGCGCGGTGCCGACGTTGGTGACGACGCTGATGTCCGGCTGGGCGATCCGGGTGAGGTCGCGAATGTCTCCGATGTGGCGGGCGCCCATCTCCAGCACCATGAAGTTGGTGGTCGTGTCGGCCATGGTGATGGTCAGCGGGAGGCCGATCTCGTTATTGAAGGACTGCGGGGTGGCAACGACGTTGCCGGGCAGCACCTGGGCAATGAAGTCCTTCGTGCTGGTCTTCCCGGCCGAGCCTGTGATGGCCACCACCTGGGCGCGGCCGAAGACGCCGTTGATGAGGGCGCGGCCAAGCCGGCCGAATGCGGCGAGGACGTCGTCGACCACGATTGCGGGGACGCCAACCGGCTGAGTGACCAGGGCCACGGTGGCGCCCTTGTTGACGGCCGCCTCGGCGAAGGCGTGACCGTCGGTGTGCTCACCCTTGAGCGCGAGGAACAGCGACCCCTCGACAGCTTCGCGGGAGTCGAAGACAGCCGGCTGGGTGACCAGGGCCTCGGGGTCGAGGGCATCGACGAGACGGCCGCCGACCACTTCGGCGATTGCGGACACGGTCATGGCATACAACGTGGTTCTCCCTGCTCAGGTGGTGGGTCGAGACGCTACCGGGCTGGTCGTGGTGACCAAGGCATGCCTGCGTCGTACGGAGCGGCGTGGGTCGAGCGAGATGCCTCGGCCTCCGAAGAAGGCGTCGAAGCGGTCCGGGGGCAGCGCCGCTGCGCGGGACTCGGGGGTGTGACCGCTGGGGTTGCGGAAGTGGATCCGCCCATCTCGGTATCCGATGGCGAGGACGAGGTGTCCGCCCTTGCGCTCCGGGTCCGCTTCGGGCTTGCGGATTTCCTTGGACACGGACGTCATCACCATGTGGCCGGTGCCCAGGAGGGCGAGGAGGCCGTCCATGTCGAGGTTGCCCTGAACGGCCGCGTCGAGGTCGTGCGTCTGCTGCACGTAGTCGACGAACGGCGCGTAGATCAGGCCCTTGATGTCATTACCCGTCCGGACGTACGCGCCGTGGTGCCGCGCGCCCTGAAGGAGGGCGAACAGGTTGGGCGCGTAGCCCTTGTGGTGCAGCAGGACCATGCGCAGGCAGGCCACCCCGCACATGTGCCGACACCAGCGGGCGTAGATGTGTTGGGACGGTGCGCCGGTGGTTTTCCAGGCAGGATCGGCGCCCGGGTCGTGCCCCTCGTAGGCGATACCGCCGATCAGGTCGGCGGTGGCGTACTGGGTGACGATCCCGACCGGCTCGTGGAAGGAGCTAGGCGGGGACGTTTCGGTGCAGCACGGCGGCGGCATGGGCCGGTGCCTCCATTCTGGTCATCGCGTGGTCGAGTTGGGTTCTGTAGGTGTTCCAGTCGACGTTGCCGCCGGAGACGACGACGCCGATGGGGCCCGGGGGTAGATGGTCGAGGGACTGGAGCAGGCCGGCGAAGGCAACGGCTCCGGACGGTTCGACGACGAGACGGAAATGGCGGAACAGGTACGCCATTGCCGCAGCTATCGCTTCTTCCGGGACAGTGAGGACATCGGCGAGGAGTCGCTGATTGATCTCGAAGGGAATGCGGGCCGGCTCGGAGTGGCCCAAGCCGTCGGCGATGGTGACCGGCGGTGCGATGGATATGACGCGACCCACGTTCAGGGAGCGATAGGTGTCGTCGGCGGCGGCCGGCTCGACCCCGAAGACCTTCAGGCTCGGGTCGTGCCCGGTGGCTGCGACCGCGGTCCCGGCCGCGAGGCCGCCGCCCCCGACTGGTACGAGGAGCGTCGCCAGGGTCGGGACTTCTTCGAGCATCTCCCAGCCGACGGTTCCCGCTCCAGCGATGACCTGCTCATGGTTCGCCGACGGCACGATCGCCAACCCGTTCTCGTGGGCGAGCTGGTGGACCAGGGCGTCGCGCCGTCCGGAGCGCCGGTCGTACGAGACGATCTGGGCGCCGAGCTTCGTGATGGCCTGTCGCTTCACCTCGGGGATGTCCTCCGGGACGACGACCAGGGCCGACACCTGGAACAGCTGCGCTGCTCGGGCGAGGGCAGTGGCGTGATTCCCGGAGGAGGCGCCGATGACGCCCCGGCCGCGTTCCTGCGGGCCAAGGGTGGACAGCGCGTTGTACGCGCCTCGGAACTTGAAACTGCCCGTCAGTTGCTGGTTCTCGGCCTTCACCCACACGGGACGGCCGAGCTGCTCATTGAGAGCGGCCGACGTCAACATGGGCGTGCGTAAGGCCACGTTGCGAAGGGTATCGGCGGCGTTCAGGATGTGGTGGATCGAGATCATCACCGCCCCCCTCACGGCCGGGCGCGACGGTCAGTGGCCGCGCCACGCAGGATGTGGGTGAGGAGCAGTTCGTAGGAGATCCCGTCGGCCTGCGCCATGCGGGCGAGGTTCCCGCCCTTCGACAGGCCCGGCAGGGTGTTGACCTCCAGCCACCAGGACAGGCCGTCGTCGCCGACGACGAAGTCGTGCCGCGAGTACGAGTGGCAGTGCAGGGCACGGTGAGCGGTCACCGCCTGGTCCTGTAATGCATTCATCGTCTCGGGGCTCACCCGGGCCGGAACGTGGTAGTCGCAGTCGGCGGTGCCCCGCTTCGCGGCAAAGGAGTAGATACCGTTCGGCGTCACGGCCTCCAGCGGAGGCAGGACGTGCACGACTCCGGCCTGGTCCTCCAGGACACCGACGCTCACGGACCGGCCGGGGTGGAACGCCTCGGCCATCAATTCTTCCTCGGCGACGTACATGAGCGCGGAGGCGAGGCTCTCCACCGAGGTGGTGACCTGGAGCCCGATCGATCCTCCTTCGTTGGTCGGTTTCACGATCACGGGCAGGTCCAGCATCGTGCAGATGCGCGCGGCCTCGTCGTCGGCGATAGCTCTCGGCTCGATGCGGGTCCCGACGGGAACCCGTACGCCGGCGGCCGACACCACAGCCTTGGCATGGATCTTGTTCATGCCGATGGCCGAAGCCAGGACCCCCGACCCGGTGTAGGGGACGCCCAGAGTCTCCAGGAACCCTTGGAGCCGACCGTCTTCCGCGCCCCGCCCCGCTATGGCGAGGAACGCCAGCTCTTCCTCGGCCAAACTGTCGAGCATCCTCTCGCGAGGTCCAGCAAGGTCGATGACGCGGGTCTTGACCCCCATCTCGTCTAATGCCTCGGCCACCGTCCGGCCGGACAACAAGGCACGATCCCGCTCGCGGGACCACCCGCCGGTGATCACCGCAACAGGTGAACTGAGTTCGGCGGGATCGAGGGGGGTGATGATCATCAACGTCTCCGTCTCGTCACGTGGGCCTTATGGCCGTGCCCCTGCCGCCGAGACGGGGGAATGCTCGGCGGCAGGGAGTGGAAACCGCGCGGCGACGGGACCGGAGCAACAGGGCCGCCGCCGCGCGGGGTCAGAAGGCGGCGCTGAGCGCCACTTCGGGAAGTGCCTCGGCCGGCACCGGGCCAGGGCGATGCTCAGCCAGCAGCTTCCGGAGGGGGCCCGGGGGTACGAGCCGGTCTCCGCGGAGGGGCCGGAGCCAGTACGCCCCCGGAGGATCGGTGTGTGCCACGGCCGGCACGGGGAGCGTGTGGGGGCTCCCAAGGCACACGCCGTACAGGTGCGGTTCCCAGTTCGCGCTAGTGCCCGGCGGAACGAGCCAGATCAGGCACCCGTGATCGGGGTCGTCGATGACCGGACCGCAGGACTCGACTGGGCCTCCCCGTTCACGCTGGATCTCGTCCATGTGCCTCACCACGTCGAGGGCGACGCGGCTGCTCGCCGTCAAGACGACGTCGAAGAGGGCTCCGCCCAGCTGAAGTTGAGCGGAACGACCCTGCTGGAGTGCGATCAGGTTCTTGATGCGGCTGGTGAGGTCACCCATGTCGGGTTGGACGGACTCCAGCGGAGGGGTGTAGTTGGTCTCGGCGAAGCTGGGGGGCCCGGCCGGAGGAATCTCGCGGTCCGGGTCTACGCGAGGGCGGCGAGGAATTGGTGGCGGGCTCACACGTCACCTCCCCAGATGGCAGGGAGCACGGCTTGTACGGTCTTGCCGGTGACCTGACCAGCGTCGTCCGTGATGACGTCCCAGGACAGGCGTCCTCGGTAGTGGAGGGCCCACTCCAGCCCGGTGCGGGGAGGGCCGCCGGCAAGGTCCCGGCTCACGGCCTGGTCGAAGTCCGGGAATTCGGGGTTGGCGTCGTCCACCTCGATGGCGAGTTCATCCTCTTCGGGGAGGACGATCAGCCGGATCGGGAACTTGTCGTCGTCGAAGGACTTTCCGTGCTTGACGGCGTTGTCCATCAGCTTGTCGGCGACCCGGGAGGCTTGGTCGACGTTGCCGCGCCAGTTCGCGATGGTGAGCTGTGTCCGCGTGCGCAACCGGGCGTTGGGGCCAGCTGCCTCGTTCGCCTGCAACCGGGTGTCCCAGGTGAACGGCGGTTCCTGCTCGGGTTCCAGGGGCAGGAGGGTCACCGTGGCGAGTACCGGGTGTCTGTCCTGAGCGCGCTCGTCGACGGTTACTCGCGGCGGGGGCGCGGATAGTTGAGGTGCTGCCGCTTCGACTGCGGTGTGGACCGTGGGTTGGTGCGGCGGATTCACTGGGAGGGCTCCCTGATTCACAAGGTGTGTTCCGTACACCCAGAAAACCGCCGGACGGCCATGGTCGGGATGCCGTATGGGCCGGAAGTTCTCTGCAAGCACCCTGCCGTTTTGACTGTTCCTTTACTCTTGACTCTGACGTCGAGCCCTAACGTTCTGTCATGCAGGGAACACGGAACGAGGCACTTGTAGCGTGGCTGGACAATCACCGGACGACGGTGAAGGAGCTAACGTCCCTGCTCAACACTGCAATCTATGAGCTGACCGGGAAGCCCGGGTCAGTCAACGAGCGACACGTCTTCAAGCTGCTCCGCGGGGAGCACAAGTCACCCAATTCCGCTCTGAGGATGGCCCTTCAGAAGGTGACGGGTCGAACTGCCGCAGAGTTAGGCTTCGTTCCTCGGGGGAGTAAGAAGGAAAAACCCGCTCCAGCACCCGAGGATGACCCGTTGTACCGCCGCGCCCTGCTCGCCGCAGCCACCGCTGCCGGCGTCTCCCTTGCCGCGCCGCCCCTTGGAGGGCAGCGGCCCCGCCGCCTCAACGCCAACGACGTCGAGGTGTTGAAGGCTGAACTCGTAGCCTGGACAACCACTGAGAGCACGTACGGAGGCACGCCGGAACTGGAGAAGCGCGCCGAAGACCTGACCGACAAGGTGATCGGACTCCAGCAAGGGAACACCGCGTCCGCGCGGATCCGTTCCGAGCTGTATACGGTTGCTGCCGCCTTCTCCAACAGCGCTATGTGGGCTGCCATCGACGGCCAGCGCTTTGGGCCAGCCGAGTACCACCTGGACAGGACCATCCGCCTCGCTGGCCTATCCGGCGACCCGGCCACCGAGTTCCGCGTGTGGGGCCACGCCAGCATTCTCTTCCGGCACCTCGACCGCCCCACCGACGCATTGGCCGCAGCCGAGAGGGCTCAGGCGTCCGCCATCGCCCGGCGCGACCCATTGTTCTCCTCACTTGCGATGTCTCGCCTAGCGGTCAACCATGCCAAGTTCGGCGACGACAGGAGCGCCATGCGCTATGTGGACCTGGCGCAGAAGGCGCTGGACCGTGCCGATCCGAACAGGCACCGCCCGAGCTGGGTCGGCTTCTACGATCAAGCCGAGCTTGACCACCTCGCGATGGTCACGCGCATGCAGTTGGGGCAGTGGGCTGCCGCCGAGCGACATGCACACCGCAGCCTCGCGTACTTGCGGCCGGACCTCAAGCGCAACAGCGCACTCGTGCACGCGCATCTTGCCGTTGCGCAACTTGGCCAAAGGGACCTGGAACAGGCGATCGGCACCGCTCAGAACATCCCCGAGGGCATGATGAGGCACGCCCGCGTCCGCGGTCTCCTGGATGGCTTCACCGAGCAGGTCATCGTCCTGGCCCCCCGTAATTCCGAGGTCCGCGACTGGCGGGCCCGCTACCGAACGGTGGTCGAATGACTGACGCTGACTCCCTGATACTGCTCCGCACCAGCGACGTGGAGAAGTACCGCCAGGTCTTCCTCGATGTCCACGTGGAAGTCCGAACCCAGTTCGGGTTGATGGACAGCCCGTTCAACGCCGTAAACCGGTTCGACGAGCGTCTGACCAACTATGCCTCCCGAGAGGGCTGGCAAGCCGTCATCGCCTTCAAGGGTGATGAGCCTGCCGGCTACATCTTCGGAGGGCCGCTCGCTGCCGGATCACTGTGGTGGTCCTCTATGCGGCAGCCCCTGCCGGACAGCTTCACACGGGAAACAGGCAGCCGCACGTTCGCCGTACAGGAAGTCCTCGTTCGCGAGGCGTATCGCGCCACCGCGGGCGCAGGAGCCTCCCGCATGTTGCACGAGCATCTTCTCACCGAACGCAACGAGGAACGCGCGACGCTCCTGGTCGACCCCACCCGCTCCGACGGGCGGCTGAAAGCGGTGTACGAGTCCTGGGGATATCGAGACGTCGGCAAGCAACAGCCCTTTGCCGACTCGCCCGTTTTCGCCACGATGCTCCGGGACCCACTTCACCAGTAGCAATAGGAGCTTAGTCCCGAGGGGAAGGCCGGGGCTCGCATCAATACCCCCCGAGTCGAAAGCTCAGGGCATAGATCCGGGGGGGCTGGATCTCCTTGTAGTCCGTCGTCACGACCAGGTCGTGGAGACGGAGTGGGCCAGCCACATCGTAGGGAACGCTGATCATGAACTTCCGGCCGCCAGGGACCACCTCGTGCACGGAGTAGAGGAACGGCTCGTCGAGGTCGGGATCCGTGCCGGCCGGCAGGTCGACGCTCAAGGACCCGTTGACCACCTTCAGCCGGCGGGCGTTGGGGACGACCAGGTCCCCTGTGGCCTTGTCGCGGTAGCGCCGGTCGGCCTGGATGAGCACGCTGCCGGGCAGTGGCTGGCCGCCCTCGGCCATGTAGGTCGCCGTGACGGTCTGGACGGCGACATCGGCGGGGAAGGGTGCCGGCGGATTGGCAGCCGGATATCCGGGGCCGGGAAGCTGGTTCTGGCTGGTCCAGCCGGGGATGTTGTAGGGGTCATTGGGGTCGCTGGAGTGGTAGTTGGGGTCGATCGTCACGCTGGCTCCTTACGCGGCCCTGGAGTAGAAGAAGTTCGACTCCTCCTGAACCTCCGGCATGGACAGGTCCGCAGTCATGTAGACCGCGTTCGCGAGGCTGTCGACGTAGTCGTCGTGGGCGCCGGCCTCTTCGGGCGCGTGCACGATCACGTTTGGGCCCTGGAAGTCGAGTTCGGCGTCTTCCATCTGCGTGCGGAACCGCTGGAAGACCTTGGTCCGACGGACCTTGGAGTGTGCGGGCCAGGAGAGGTTGTGGGTGCGCATCAGTTCCATGAGGTGCTTCCAGCGCTTGGACTGGGCACCGCGGTCTGAGGGGAGGTCGATGATGTCGATGCCGGGCATGAGGACGCGTAGCCGGCTGGCGACGACATCGCCGATGCCACCGGCGTCGATCCCGATCGCGAGCACGTTGTACGAGGCCAACCAGTCCACGATGCGGTAGTACTGCTCCTCCCACCCGAGTCCGCTGAGGTCGAGCCAGCTGAGGACCCGGTGCTCGTACTGGCCGAACTCGTCCGGGTAGTCCCAGTTCACCCACACGACGGTGACGATGGTGCTGTCCTGCTTGCGGGCGGGGTCGATACCGACGATGACCGGGGTCCTGTGCCAGGCCGGCACGGTCTGCATCGACCGATCCCCCAGCTCATCCATGCGCTCGGAGGTCGTGAACATGCCCCTGTCGAGCAGCCACTGGAGCCTGTACGAGAGACGGAACTCGTCGGAGTCCTCCCCCATGGTCAACATCTCGCCGCGGATGTAGACGCCGTAGTCCGGGTGCGCCTTCGCGACGTCCTTCCAAGTTGCCTCGTAGTGGTTCAGCCGGGCGCCCCGGTTTGTCGCGCGCCGCTTGTTCTGCTGAATGATCTTGTAAAAGATGCCCTTGGTGTACGTCGGCGTGCCCGTGAGGATCATGGAGCCTCGGGTGGAGGCAAGCATGGGGCTGATCGACTTGTTGACGACCTTCTCGTCGGCGACCTGGGCCTCGTCGATCAGCACGACGTGGTAAGTGCGCCCCTCGATCTGGGCCCTGGGGTGGCAGGTCTGCTTGCGGACCAGGCTGCCGCACTTCACCAGCCGCAGCTCCTTGCCCTTGCCGACGACCTTCTCGTCGATCTCAGGGTCGGCCATCAACTCCAGGGCGCGTTCGCTGGTGAGCCTCGCGACGATGCGGCCGTAGATGTTGTCCGCCATGTCGTCCACGGGCGCGAAAGCACCGAGCCAGACACCCTCGCGGAAACGTCCGAGGAGGTTCGGGAAGAGCGGTGCCAGGCGCGGGAACATGATCAGCACTGCGGCGAGGGTATTGGCAAGGGTCTCGCTCTTGCCCGACTGCCGGGCCCAGCACGCGGTGATCTTGGCGGTGTCGCCGAGGATCAGCGACTCCAGAATTCGCCTCGCGAGCGGCACCTGGTAATCGCGTAGAGGGTGTCCCGACAACTCGTCGATGACGAGCAGCATCTTCGAGATGATGCGGTCGACGGTTTCCTGGGAGACCTCGGGATTGACAGGGAGCTGGAACTCCTCGTCTTCGTCTATTCGAGCCCCGTCTACGGCCGTCAGCGTCATCCATTACCCCACATTGCTCCATTCGGTGCAATAAGAGTAAAAAGGGGTAACTGAATTGTGTTAGTGCCGCATCAGGCAACGTTCGCCCTGCCGTGAGGCATTGCCTAGTTGCTGCGCTGGGTGGCATCGAGTCGTTGACCGGACTACCGGAGAACAGGCCGGGCGCGGTACCCGGCCGCCCTGGCCAAGTACCGCGCCCGCATCACCGGTCTCCCCCCTGCTGGGCAGGAAGGCTGGGGCCTGCTACTTGATTTCGAGCAGCCAGCCGACGGGGGAGTTGTCGACGAAGTCGCCGGCGGTCTTCTTCTCCCGGCCGATGCTGACCTTCTGGGTTCCGGGGGGAAGTTGCACGACAGCCCGGCTGTTCGCCGCGACCACGTCGATGTGTTTGACCCAGACCCAGCTCGTGCCGTCGTGGGCGGCCACGCGCAGACGCGCGTCCGCCCAGTCCGAGCCGAAGCTGAGCCACTCGCCACCCCACGTGCCGCTCTCGTTGGCCGTCGGAGTGGCGAGGAGGATGACGTGCTTGTAGTGGATGATGTTGCCGTCCTCGTTGTACGCGAAACCGTGCGGGACGTCACCGAGCTGGAACGAGGCCATGAGATCTCCCTGGCTGGTCGGGCCTGGACATCAACGACCGTAGGGGGTGCACAGCAGCTCTGAGCTGGCCCTACCGGCAAACCCCACGTACGAAGTCCACAGAGTCACAAACCCGCGCACGGTGACACAGCCCACGCTCAGTCACAACCACAAGAACGACGTCTTAGTCAGGTCCGGGAGATTGATGGCGACGAAGGCAGGCGGTTGCTGCAACAAGCACGCCGCCGACGAACGCCTCCGCGAGGTCGCGAACAGGGCGAACGTTGCCTGACGCGGCATTAGCACTTCAACGCCAGTGCGGCGCTACAGTTGCTCCACGCTGTACACACATTCCTGGGGGCGGGTAATGGGGAGAATGGACTGGGAGTCCGAGGACATCTGGGCTGGCAGAATCACAGCGGAGGCCGATGCCGTCCGCTCCGTGCCGGGCCACGGACTCACCGATCCGCAGGCGTATGCCGTCGCGGCCGGCCGCGTCGCCGAGCGACACCTGGTTCGCGCCTACCGCTTCGGCGTCTGGGGCGGCACCGTCCTCGCCGTGTACGTCGGCGCCCAGACTTGGCATGCCTCGGGAAGTTTCCGCGACTCCCTCGCGCCGTTGGCCATCACTATGCTGCTGTTCTGCGCGATCGGCTTCCGCCTGACCCGTCGCCGGCGCTGGGCCGGCTTCGACGTCGGGCCATACGCCCGTGAAGTCGAGACCTCGCTCCGCCGCGCGCAAGGCGGCGTTCACCTGCTCCGCATCTCCGCCTACATCGTGGCGGCCAGCGTGCTCTTCTACATCGTCTGCGTCTCCTGGGCGTTCCCGCTCACATAGACTCAACTGCGCAGAGCCCCGGCCCGAATCAGGTGCGGACTGGGGCTCTGTCACAGCCGCTGGCGGTCCTCCAACTCGCAGACGATGACCGCGAGGGCGACCACTCCGTCCACGGCCTCGGCGAGGGCCTCCGCGCTCGGCGTCTTGCGGTGCCGGTAGAGCGCCGCGGCAATCGTCGAGCCTGTGTTGTCGGCCGCGTCGAGCAGCTCCACGTGCGGCAGCCGCTTGACGCGCCGCTCCGCCTTCTCCAGCAACCGGTGCGCCGGCCACAGCCGCTCCAGCAGTCGTCTCAGCTTCATCAGTCCAGCCCCAGCATCTCTAGCAACTCCCACTCCTCGTCCGCGTCCTCGCTCCTGCGTGCCACCTGGCGGCGGGCCAGTTCCTCGTCAGTCATCGTGACCGGGGAGGTACGGCCTCGGGTTGCCCAGGACCGCCACCAGGGCGTGGTCCTCGCTCGGCAGCGTCTCGGTCCAGCGGCCGAATCCGATCCCTTGTCGGAAAGGGAGTCGGAATACGCGGGTCTCGCCGCGACGAAAGGGCTCCCTCATCTCCTGAGTCCAGGTCTTGTAGGTGAAAGGCCAGCCCCTGAGTGTGGGAACGTGGCGCACAAAGCAACGAAGTATCATGCGCCGCACGGTAATGAGGATCTCCGGATTGTGTTAACGGATGCGCCGGTAGGGGTGGCCTTCAAGGGCCTTGTTGATGATGTTCCTGCCCTCAGATCCGGTACGGCGCACGTTCTTCCATACGTTCGGGGAGACGCGGTAGTACTCGTAGATGGGACCGCCGGGCTTCCCGCGTCCGTCCTCACCGTTGCGGAATTCGACACGAAGGGTGTGGGACTTCGAGTCGTAGCCGGCGGAGACGGTGCGCGGCCGGTCACGGTTGATGGTGTGGTTCGGCCAGGTGCTGAACGTCAGCAGCTTGTCGGTGTCGCCAGTCTGCTCGAACTCCTGAAGCGCCGCACGGGTCTTGGGGCGCATGTCCCGCTGGTCGTACGCCTGGAACCGGTCGACCTGTCTCTTGGAGTAGCGGCCACCGCCCAGTGCCGGCTCGGGCAACGCCCTGACCGGCGGCGGCTTCCAGCCCTTATTGGGCATCCTTGCCTCCAGGGTTCTGCACGGTCCATCCGACGGGGTGCTCGTTGCCTTCGGGGTCGATGTCGACGCCCGGCTTGTGCGGGCAGAACCGGCCGGCCTGAACGTGCTTGCCCTGCCGCCACACGCACGTGGACACCTGCATCACAGCCTCCCGGCGGCTCTTGCGCAGTCCCTGCACAGGTGGATCTGGCTGTGGGCTCCGCCGCTGGTGGTGCTCAGGGCTGCGCCGCGACTGGGGTGGTTGTCGCAGTAGTTGCGCGGCTCGTCATCGTCAGTGGCTCTGGTGCCCTTCCGGGTGGTGGTGGTCATGCTGCTCCCTGGTTGTTCACGATCTGGGACTCGACGCGGTCGGTGAAGCGTTGGGCGTCGTTGGAGGCGTGGCGTGCCCTGATGGCGGTGAGGCGCAGTGAGATCGCTGCCTTGTGCATGCGTGCTGAGGCGTCTGTGATGTCGATCGTGTTGTGCTGGGGACGCTTGGTGCTCCAGAGGGCCACGGTCGCCCCTTTCAGCCGTCTCGGCGGGGTTCGGCCAGTGTGGTGACGATGCGGTCCATCACGTCCGTGACGCGGCTTGTCGCCGTGACCATCTCCTGCGCGGTCGTCGTCATCGACTCGGCCAGGGGGATGACCTGCTCCACGAGATCCCGCAGTCTCGCGTTTTCTTCGACCTCCCGCCGATATGTCTTTCCGGGAACGACGACTTCGCTGACGAAGATCGCGAAGACAAACGCGGCGAGCGGCCCGAGAATGAGCGGGTTGTCGAAAGTGACACCGCTTCCGTCTGGGGCCGCTGCCGCGATCAGGTGGTGAAGCATTCAGACCGCCTTCAGCGTCAAGGACTCACGTCTTCAATGCTAAGCAGGCGTATTCACATTGTGTTATCCGGCGATCTGCTGGGAGAGATAGTGGGTGAGGATATCGACACCGACCAGTGTCATGTCGGCCGACCGGTAATTCGGTCCCTTCAAAACCTTCCCGTCCTCCCGGAGCACAGGTCGGCCGTCGTCCCCCAGCTTCGACATGTTGCTGGCGTGGACCTCCGCGAACGCTTGGCCGAGCGGGATGCCCAGCAGTTCGGCGCTCCCGAAGACCACGTAGAGCAGGTCGGCCAGCTCCTTGGCGAGGTGCTCGAACCTCTGCACCGGGAAGCCGGGGTTGCCGACGCTGCCCTTCGCCGCGTTCAGGGCCTCGATCACCTCGTGGAACTCCTCGGTGATGAGCGTGGTGCGCCGCTCCAGCAGGGAGCGCAGGTTGTCGGGGTTGACGATGCGGTTGTCGACGTCGAACGCAAGGTGGAACTGGGCGACCGCGCCCTCGAAGTCGACCAGGGCGGTGCCCGATTCAGCCATTGCGTGTCTCCTTGTTCTTCTGCCGTCGCAGGAAGGCGCCGAGCGCATCGTGCAGTTCGCTTACTTCGTCTCCGGACATCGGAGCGGAGCAGTCGCAGCCGTGTATCCAGACGCCGCCTTTCTCGCTGACGACGACGCCCAGGTGGCCGGACTGAACACCTAGGGTCTCGCCGCTGACGAGCCGTTCCATTGCGCTAGGCGGCATCGGCCACCACCTGGGGCGCGGGGATGATGGGCCAGGACCCGTTGACCACGGCGTTGGGGTTCTTGGTCCGGCGGAGCCAGGTCTGGTAGCCGGCGGACTGGGCGGCGAACCACAGCGTCTGCTGCCCGTGCAACACGCCCAAGTCCTGGCCGAACACCTCGTGGTGGTGGGTGCTCCGGTTCCACGCACGGTCGTCCTCGGCGCAGCGCAGGATCTGCTGAGTGACCTGTACGGCGGCCAGGGCGTCGGCGTCGGCCTCGTGCGCGCTGTCCAGCGTGACGCCGTAGTACTCGGCGAGGCTCTCCAGCGTTCGCTTGCCGGGCCGGAACGGGTCGACGCGGCGGTCCAGGACGTAGGGGTCGAGGACGATGCCGTCCTTGGCGTCGGCGAGCATCTCGGTGATCGGGGTGACGTCGTAGCGTCGGCATTCTCGGTCGAGCAGCGTCAGGTCATAGGGCGCGTTCATGATGACCAGCGGGATGCCGTTGGCCAGGACGCCCCATATTTGACCGGCGATCTGCGCTGCGGCCCGGATCGCGTTCACGCCCTCCCGCTGCGCCATCTTGGTCGTGATGCCGTGGACCCTGGTGGCTCCCTCGGGGATCGGGATGCCCGGGTCCACGAGCCATTTCCGTGAGCGCCGGGGGGCGCCGTGCAGGACCTCGACCATGGCGGCTGTCACGATGCGGTCGTTCTCGACGTCGACTCCCGTGGTTTCCAGGTCGAAGCCGACGAAGGTGTCGGGCAACTGGTTCACGCCGCCTCCTGTACGACCGTCGCCTCGTGGGTGGTGTTGTCCAGGAGGGTGGTGATCAGGCCGTTGGCCACACCACGTTCCACGCCGGACAGCTGGCGGGCGCTGGACCGCAGCTCGTCGATGACCATGCCCCGGTACATCGGCAGAACGGTGCTCAGCACGGCGCGGGCCGCGACGTCCGGGAGTCCGGTCGCGCGCACGAGGCGGTGCGGTACGTCGGCCATCGGTAGCGGGCTGGGCTCACGGAGGAGTTCGCGATAGGCGTCGATGAGTGCCGGCATCGCCGTGCGGGCCACGAGGTAGAAGGTGAGGTCGTCTCCCTCTTCGTCGTCGAACAACTCCAAGCCGTGGAACTGTCTCATGCCGTTCGCGGCCAGTCGGCCGCCGTACAGGGGGCCCGTGGCGTCGCAGACACCCTGGAGGAAGTCGAGGTCGGACTCGGCGAGTCGCTCCAGCGGCTCCTCGGGGTGCGGGGTACGGCAGTCGGCGCACGAGACGTTGCCGTACTGTGTCCGCTCCCAGATGTGGTGTTCGGACGGGTCGTCGATGGCCTTGGCGGGGCACTTACCCGACGGCGGGTAGTCATCCCGGAAGAGACGGACCTCGTCCGGCGTGACCTCTGGCATGCTTGCTCCTCTCATGGATCAGGCGGCGACGAGTTCCGCGGCGGCAAGCACCTCGCGGAGGGCCTCGTCGACCAGGACCTCGACGGCCTCGTCCAGCGCTGCCTCGGCTTGGCGGCGGGCGGCGACGGCGCGCAGTTGCTCGTCCAGCGCGTAGCTCGGCGAGTTGTCGAGGTTGTTGCGTGCGCGGTCGTACCGGCGGGTGGTGCGTGGATCGGCGTGGCCGAGCAGGTCCTGGACGGCCTCCAGCGGCTTGCCGCTCTCCAGCGCGAGGGTGGCGCAGGTGTGGCGGAGGTCGTGGGTGCGGATCAACCGGATACCTGCGCGCCGGCACACCCGCTTGACCATGTCCCAGATGCCCTGCCGGGTGATGCGCCGGCCGGTGGCGGTGATGATCAGCGCTCCGCTGGTGCGGCCGTCGAGGTAGGTCTCCAGGGCCGCCCACGCGCTCGGCGGGATGACGATGGTCTGGCGACGGCCGCCCTTGCGGATGATGCAGAGGACCTTGTGTCCACGCTCCTCGCCCAGGTCCTCGATGTCGGCGTTGACCAGCTCGCTTACGCGCATGCCGGTCAGCAGCAGGACGTGAACTACGGCCGCACACCGAAGGCTGTACGCCTCGGCTCCGCGCAGCAGCTGCTCGGACTCCTCAAAGGTCAGGCCGGTGGCCTGCGAGATGTTCGAGACCGGCTGCCGCTTGACTAGGGCGGCGGGATTACGGAAGACGATGTCTTCCAGCTCGGGCTCGCCCATCGCGTACTTGAACAGGCCACTGACCACGGAAAGGTGCCGGTTGACCGCGCCGTTGCTGTAGTTGTCGACGAGCCAGTTCTTGAAGGCGTCCATCTGAACGCGCTTCTGGTTGAAGGGGTCCAGACCGAACTCGGCGCACCAGGTGAGGTAATGGCGTAGGTCGCGCCTGTACTCCTCGCGCGTGCGGCCGGCCTTACTCAGGAGGAAGGCGCCCGCGACAGCGATCGGCTGTATCCGACCGTTCTCCACGAGAACGAGCTGAGCGCCCATGTACGCCTTCCTTCAGTCGAGTTGGGAAGGCCCTCGGCGCTTGGTGCCCGCCAAGCAAAGAAGGCCCGGAGTGTCCCGGTCCGCGTTGCCCAACGCTCCCGGTGACTCTCCGAGCCTACTAGAGGAACAACTTGTGGCACAAGTTGTTGGAATTAAGTTTTGCCTGGTCACATGACCCAAACCTCGGTGGCACTGACTATGCGCAGCCGACTGGCGTCTCCGCCGGCCGCCTTCAGGGCCGCCGCCATCACCTCAGGCCAGACCTTCACCACGGTCTCCACCCGGCCATTGCGCGAGTTTCGCCGGCGAGCCGCCGCTCCACGCCTGATGGACCGCTCGCGTCGCGCCAACCTCTCCTCGCCGTCCAATCGGTGCCACGCATCCGCACTGTGGCGAACCGTCCGGTCGAACGCGGAGGACTGTTCTGTGAAGTACTCACCCATCCGCTGCGCTCCTTGCGTCTCGCTGAAAAGCAAGAGGGGCTGGCCTCGGCCTTCCGAGTGCACAACCCCTCTTGAGTTAGGTCATCTCCCGGCTCGGGAGGCCGCGCCGCGGCGACGTAGTGACGTCACTTGCTCACCGCCGGGTCGTCCGATGCGGACCGGTCGCGGTCCGCTCGCCGAAGTCGTGCGTACAGCTCCATCAGCGGTTGCGCCGGCATACCCGTCTCCGGCATCCGCGCGATCAGCCGCTTGTCCGCAGTCGACAGGCGAGCGTCGTTGTTATCGAACGCGCCGTTGAGGTAGTCGCGGACCCGAGAAGGCGTGACGTCCTCCCACTCGTCCGCCTCAAGCGCCTCTTCGCGCCGACGGACCGTCTTGAAGAGGTCCTCCACGGCGAAGCTGAGCTTGCCCTTGTCCTGGAGCGCCTCCACCAACTCCCGCTCCTGCGAACTCTGGAGCAGGTCGTCGCGACCCTTGAGAACATCCCGCAGGTAGGAGCGGATCTCCGCCGTAGTGAAAAGGTTGCCCGCGTGATCCTCGAACAGCTTCTCCAGCGCGACTTTCGCCGCCTGGGCGCGGTCGAAGAACGGGGCGTTGTACGCGAACCACTCCTTCTTGTGCTCACCACACAAGAGGAGATCGAGGGCCTTGGCCCCATTGATCTGGACATGAAGCGGGCGTCCCGGAACCGGCTGGCCGCAGTTGATCTCACGGCCGGCGTCGTCATGGCCAACTAGCCGGTTGCACCGCGCGACTGGCTGATCCGCCATGGCGCTCCTTCCCTACCGCCCACCCTCAACGGGCGGCGCAAGCTCCTACAAGACGACCCGCCCTGGCGGATCCAACTCAACACGTTGCAGTGTTGGCGGCAACTATAGACCAGGAGTTGGTCATCTTGTTGGCCTACTTGTACATCAAGCGGCAGGCGTGAGTCACAAACCACTCACGTGTTCGAATTTCGAATCGAACGCGTCAACATCGTCTCCCCCGTCGTCAGATTCACCGACCACCGCAGCACCCCACGCTCGATAGCCTGCTCGATAGCCATGTCGGCCTCCAGCCCATACAGATCCGGTAGCGCGCCGCCATGGGGAACATCCTCGTCGAGGTCCAGTAACGGCGCCCCTCGATTGAACTCCTCCACTCTCAGGACCGGGATCGCTCCCGTGTCCTCCACCCCGGCAACGATTGCCATGGCGCACACTCCCCGATTCCCAGACCCCCCACAGGGTCAGCACAAACGCTTGCCGCTTCGCCGCCATTCGGCCTCCTGAGTGGCTAAAACCAGGTCTATCACCCACACAGCTTGTCCACCATCTTGTGGATCTTCTTGTGGTACATCGGCAAAAGCGCGCAAAGCTCGGTACAGCACTCGCCATCCGGGGGTACAGCCTCCGGTAACCCCTCCCTGACGTGGGAATATGCCACCGACAGCGCCAATCCGGGTATCGAACAGTGACGACGGAGACACCTGAGGGCGTGCACGGGTTGTAGTGACGAGGGTCACATGAACGGAGAGCGTCACCCTTCCGTCAACCGTCACACGAAGGCCCCTACTAGCCGGTATGAACTATCTGACCTGCTACTTCACAGATTAGACACAGGTACCCGCGCGGCACCTCGATACGGATTCGCTGCAAACCCTTGCCAGGCTGCTCGCGCGCCGAGACGCACGAGCACTTCTCACGCAGCCTCACCCTCGGCGGCCCGGATCGGTATCCACCGATGCCGGCCGAAGCCCAGGTCCCGCTTCTGAACCTTCAGCAGCTCCGCCGCCACCTCGACCGCCGAGTGCCGCTCCTCGCGGGTCACCTTCCCCCAGCGCCGCACGACAGTCCCGAGCCACACGGCCACCGCCCAGCCCACCGCCGGCGAACCGAACAGCGCCAGGTACTCCAGGACGTACTCGTACCGCGGCGCGAACACCTCGACCACACAGCTCGGTGCCTCGACGTCGTCGACCACCACCGGGGTACCGCTCCCCCGCGTCTGCGACTGGACGTACCGCCGCCGGCTCTGCTCCTGGACCGCTGCGCTCGACGTCTTCAGCAGCTTCTCCGCGGCCAGTTCGACCAGCGCGCGGTCCTGCTCCTTCTGCAACTCATCGCTCATGCGCGGAACGTACGTCCGTGCACGCCAGTGACGCCTCAACCCGACTTACTCGCCCCGAGCAACCGTGACCGAACCGTCATCACCACGCCCGCTTGGCGTTCGGGATCAGCTCCGACCTACGCGATCTCCTCTTCGGCGGAGTACACCTCCGGCTTCGGATGCCGTACGTCGTTGCGCTGACTGTGCCTGTCGGCCTTCCACTGCGCGAGGATCTCTGAGGTCTCGCCATAGCGAGAGTGACCGCCGCACTCACAGCGCCAGTGCCACAGCGTCCGAGTGCTGGGACCGCCGTACGCGCTACCCGACCGCGCCGCAGCGCCCTGGAGCACACGCGCAATGATCAACGCGCCAGCCGCAGCCACCGCAGTCACGCCGGCCCATCTTCCGCTCTTCATGGGCGGCACCGTAGCGCCTGCCCGACTGCTCCCGACACCTGATCGGCCTACCCCGACAGGCCGTCGGCTGGTACGCCTGTTGGTGTTAGCTCACATTCGAAGTCATGAGCGAGCGTGCCAAGCCCATGGTCAACCTCTGGGTCTCGATCCTCCGCGACAAGGCTTCAGACAACAAGGACGACGTGAGCTTCGCGAAGTTCATGACGCTTCTCCTCGGACTGGGTCCACCCACCGGCCTCGCCATCGGCGGCGACAAGATGGCCAAGCACGGCCTGCCTATCTGGTTGGCGGTGATCGCCCCGCTGATTGTCGAGATGGTCTGCTTCTGGTTCCTGTACGCGAAGCCGCAGGAGGAGGCTGAGGCCGTTGTGCGAACTGTGAAGTTCCTGCCGGACACCATCAAGGCCAAGACCGACTTGCTCAGGACTGCTCTTACCGACGCAGCCAACCTATCCAGTGAACTCGAAGCGGAATTGACCGTCAGCAACGCAGCGCTCAGAGACATCGAGCAGCAAGTTGCCGACAACCGGGAGCTGGTCAACCTCAACAAGCCGGCAGCCGACGCGGTCGTTCGCGCCCTCGGCAAGGACGCTGCCCAGCGCGACGCCAAGAACAGCCGCAGGTCCTGCCTGTGGGGCGTCATCTGGTTCCTGGCCGGCAGCGCTGTGACCATCCTCGCCACCATGTTCAGCGGCACCCTGACTCTGCATTGATGCTGTGACGGACGCCATAGTGACGCTCCGTGCTGCCCGACTCGACAGTGCCACCGGCTCGCGTGCTAGAAAGCTGCTCAGCGTGACCAGCTCGGGCGCTTTCGTGGCTCTCCGTCTACGAAATCGCAAAACCCACCCCAGTCACGGACGGCTACTGTCCAGATTGCTCGACCTGGTGGCCACATGACTCGTCAGGGGGGAGTCGCCGGTTTTGACTACTTAAGGGTGGGGTGTCCGTTTGGCACCTTTGCATGTGCATGCATATTATGTCGAACATTGCATACCACTACATGCATATGCGCATGCATGATTCGCACCCAATGTCGACTAGACCGGTATATGCACAATTTGGGTAACTCCCAAATTCCCATTTGGGTACGCCCCCAACAGGCGAGACGCCACCGAGCAACCTAAAAGAGTGTCAGCATCGCACCGGTCAACCCCTTTGTGGCATCTTTTTCTGCATAAAGTCGATAGTTACGCAGCGTGTAAGGCTACTGCTCACCGAGCGGTGCGGGGCCATGGGGCCACCCCCTGACAAACGGACCATCAGATACTCAGAGAGTTACTCAACGTGCGTACATGCTGGTCACAGGCGTAGAGCCGGGCAACGTGCGCACTATACCAATGGGGCGTCAGATACTTAGGCTTACCTATGTCAGCAGTGACGGAAAGTAGCACCGAGAAAGGTAGCGGAAAGTAGCAAGAGGCTACCGAGTGTGCGCACGGCGCATGCTGGCACAACGTAGCTACCTACTCACTGTGCGCATGGGGAGCATGGGGAGACTTCCGGACACTTCCCGCACCCCCCGGATTCCTACCGAGAGCCACCGAGAGCCGTTGTGGAGCCGCTAGCGAGAGCTATGGGCACCGAGAGCCGTAGGCAGTGCCGAGAGCCGCTGAGAGCCTCACCGTGCGCCATGGGGAGCGCACGGCACCGAGAGCCGCTGAGAGCCACCGAGACGCGCGCGAGTGAGTCGTAGGCACCGAGAGCCGTAGCGCATGCCGAGAGCCGTTGTGGAGCCGTGCCCTAGGCGTACGTGACGCATGCCGACCACTACGCACCCCCCGAATCTTCAGGGCCGCTAGCAGCTGCTGGGCACGCTGCGAGCCATGCCGACGAGCATCGCAAAAAAAAAATGGACATATACGCCCATATATACACGAGGCAGTCGCCGGCGATCAGTATGTGACCCACGTCACATTATAGGTAAAACGGCAGCTCACACGGGGTGCGAGGTAACTCGCGCGAGATAACTCGCCATCCTGGGTTGTGCGAGGTACCTCGCACCCCCTAGTGTCTTCCTTGTCAGCAGGACGGACCGCCGGAAACGGAGGATCGGAAAGCAGACACAAAGCCAAAAGGCACGCACGGAGGAAAGCCACCCCACAAAGGGCGGTTAGTACAAAGGAAGCGGCTGTTACTTGAGAACTCAACAGTGGATATAGACGCACGGAAACGGTAATGACGTTTCTGCACGGGGACCGAGAGGTCCTCACTATCGATCAACGTGTCGATAGGGCACGCATGCCACAGGGGTGAAGTCTGCCTACTGTCGCCGAAGGGTTAGAGCCCGGGGCCTAATGCGCGTGACTAGACGTCCTTAGCTTTCATAGTATGGAGACAGATAGTCAGTGGAGACGTGGTGGCTAGAGCTAACACAGAGGTACCGCCACCGTTTTCCGTAGCGTCACTCTCTCTCATATCGCGCCGGATTTATCCGTGCGCGATCGGGGGCACCGTTCGTGGTGCAATTGGTGAGTAACACGTGCGTAATCTGCACCATGGTTCACGCAACACAGGTGAATAATGTCCGATATATCGGCATCGGCTTCGGACCAATTCCATGGGATGAACGTGCGGCCTATCAGCTTGTTGGTGAGGTAACGGCTCACCAAGGCGACGACGGGTATCCGGCCTGAGAAGGCGTCCGGACACAGTGGGACTGAAACATGCCCACACGCTAGAGGGATGAAAGCCTTCGGGCTGCAAACCTCACGGAGAAGCCACGTTAGAAATTCTCCGGTGCCCCCCCCTTACCCTCTCTGTTTGGTCCGTTTACCGACGGACAATGCAGTCTCATGCACTACGGCGCAGCAGGGTGCTAGGTCTCATTAGCTGAATCCCCTGCTGTAGCCGAGAGCCAACGGATGTGGTGTCCGTTGGTCGCCCATGAGAGGAGAGAGCTATGGATCGCAACAGCCTCAAGGACTTCTTTTACCAGAAGGTCTATGAGGTGAACAGCGACGTCAATGGACAGGGTCGGTCTTACGGCTGGCGGGAAAAGCACTGGAATGACCTCATGGAGGCCATAGACCAGTACGCCGATGCTCGTAACGCTCGCTCCGAGTCCGTAGTGCCGTCCAAGAGCAATGCGCTCGTGTGGGCTGGCAAGGAAGCCGTGAAAAAGGATCCGTCCAACTGGGATGACGATCTCACGTGGCGCCTCGAAAACGAGGACCGCTACAGGGGTATCGGCCTGACCAAGGTCGAGGCGCTCGTAGACGCGATGCGCAACGACCTTCTGACGTGGGATGTGACTCCGTACCTGAAGCCATCTGGTGAGGTGGACTGGGTCACCGTCCTCAAGGACATCGATCACGGCGCCATGTCCGAATTCATCGAGACACCGCACGGCGTGCTGTTCATGGACTGTGGCTGAAGGTCGCACAAGCGGACAATCCGGCTGAGGTATACCCGTATGCCGGCCTGCCCTTCCATGCCTAAATTCGAATGCCGAAACTCCCTGATTGGGAGTCGTCCCGGAGTGGTGTCCGGGGCCTGATGATGGCAGCCGCTTGATTCAGTTGTGAGAGGAGAGAGTTATGTCGACCGCTGTGCGTGAGCAGTGCGCCCCGTCCGAGGCTGACTGGTATGTCGAGGTCATCTACGGAAAGACGTTCTGCGACCACAAGAAATGCCGTCGCGACGCCTGTGCGCGTCAGTACGGCACGGATACCGACTACAACTACGGCTACTTCAAGGGTGAAGAGCGTCCTTCCATTCCGGATCGGGACAGCCTCGTGCCCGACGAGTACGTCCGTCTGGAGTCGACCGTCAAGCGCATCGAAAGGTGACCACCAATGCGTGAGTACCTTGTGTGGTGCGAAAACGGTGATCTGATATCCGGTCCGCACCGTAAGCGTGAGGTTGCCGAGACCAAAGAGCGTGAGGCGCGCGAAGAGTGCGCAAGGAATGGGTGTGGTAACGGAAACCCAGACTCCTCCGACGATCCCGGTTACGGGACAACGTGTGGGGTCCTGAATCCGCACGGATTCAGCATTCAAGTGACCGAAGGTGGTCGCGATATCACGGGACACGACTACTGATCCAACATGCCGAAACGCCTTCGGGCGTCGTCGTGGGGTGGTGCCCACGGCCTGATGAAGGCAGCCAAGTCTGAGTCAGCTGTGAGAGGAGAGAGCTATGTCTTCGCAAACCCTTGAAATGGTTGCGTCCGACTTCCTGTACGACTCCACCGAAAAGGCCCTGAACGAGCTGTTCGCGGCCCCGCCGGCTATGGAGGCGCACGTCGACGCGCGCTTCGACAAGGGCAACGACACGATCGTCATCGACGGTGTGAAGTTCTACGCCAAGCGCGTCGACTACCACCGCGAGATGGACGAGAAGTTCGTCCAGTGGGTGATGGACACCCGCCAGGAGTATCCGATCTACGGCGACCCGTCCTCTGCGGACGGCGAGTCACTGGAACTCTGGGCGAAGTCCATCACGGACAAGTACTTCGGGTCCCCCTACCTCTCTGGCATCGATACGGACGGCTACGAGTCGTTCATGCCGAACGGGGTCAAGGGCCAGTTCTTCCGGTACGACGACGAGATGTACGTCGCCCTGTGGCAGCAGTGCACCGGATACAGCGCACG
This sequence comes from Streptomyces vulcanius, assembly GCF_042653945.1. Taxonomy (NCBI): domain Bacteria; kingdom Bacillati; phylum Actinomycetota; class Actinomycetes; order Kitasatosporales; family Streptomycetaceae; genus Streptomyces; species Streptomyces vulcanius. The sequence goes on from NZ_JBHSFK010000050.1 coordinate 52,056, forward strand.
TACGCGTCCGATGGTGTTCCACGTCTCCTGCCTGGAGGCGTCCTACCTTCTGGACGACGACAAGGCCACGGCGTACTGCACCGAGTGTGAGGACGTCGTGTTCGACATCGAGTCCGGCGGACAGCACGTCAAGCGGATCGACCGTAACGGCAACGAGATCGACGACGGCGAGACCGTGTCGTTCGACGACCTGGTCGCCCGTCCCGTCTGCCCCAAGTGCGGTACCGACCTGCGTGTCGAGGCCGCGCAAGTCTGAGGTCCTGTATGCCGAAACTCCCAATTATGGGAGTCGTCCCGGGGTGGTGCCCGGGGCCTGACGAAGGCAGCCAAAGCTGAGTCAGTTTCTGAGAGGAGAGAGTTATGAACCCGGAGACCAACCCCGTCACCGTGGAAACCAGTTACGGCAAGCTGTACGTCGCCGTGCTCTCCGCCAAGGAGGACAGTTTCCACGACTCGGAGCGGGGATACGTCACCGAGTTGCGTCCACGGGTGCGCGTCGCCTCTGACCCTACGTTCGAGGCGGACCCCAGACACGTCGAGCACTGGACGATCCGAAACCGCGCCTACGCGGTGCACGAGACCGTCTACTACCGCGACCTGTCCGACGTCAGCTCCGCAAGCGGCACCAACCTGGACCTGTGGCATTCGGAAGACAGCCCCCATATGGGTGGGTTCCGCAACGACAGGCGCAGGCAGGTTGAGTACCGCACCGCGACTTATGACCTGATGCGTCAGGTTGTGGCCAACGCGCTCGACGTGTTCTCCAAGGATCACGAGGGGTGGGAGGACTTCAGCGTCTATCTGCTCCTCAAGCGCAAGCGTGACAGCCAGATGGACGAGTCCGCGCGCCTGCACAAGGAGGCAGCGGAGCACGAGGCCAAGGGCGAGAAGTTCGAGCAGGAGGCGGCGCCCCTGTACGACGTCCTGCCCGATTCTCTGCGGGTCCTCATTCGCAACTGACCAAATCTCATGCCGAAACTCCGAAAGGAGTCGTCGCGGGGTGGTGCCCGTGGCCTGACGAAGGCAGCCAAAGCTGAGTCAGCTTTCGAGAGGAGAGAGCACATGGACACGCAGGAGGACCCTACGGCGCAGTTCGCGATCTACATCGCCGCGAGCAACGACCAGAACGGGAACCCCCGTCGAGGCTGGCTGCTGCACAACGCGCCTACCGGAGTCCCGTTCCGATTCGTGAATGAGGGCTATGCCGGAAACGAAGCGCTGCGTGAAGCGGGTTTCAACCCCGACGCTCTGCCGATCGTGGAAAGAATCCGCGTTCCGGCACGCGAATACCGCCGTATGCGCAAGGAGTACGCGCAGTAGTTCATTCGCCGAAACCTCCGAAAGGAGGTCGTCCACGGGTGGTGCCGTGGGCCTGATGAAGGCAGCCGCTGAAGTCAGTTCTTGAGAGGAGAGAGTTATGTCGCAGGTATCCGCTCCGCCTCCGTTCTCCGTGAGGGAGAAGACGGAGCGTGCGAAGAGCCTCGTCGAGTTGTATGCCGATCCTCATGAGTCGTCGGAGACTGTCGTCGTCGATTTGATCGCCGACCTGCTCCACTTCGCCACGTCCATCAACGTCAACATCGACTTTGTTCTCAGGAAGGCCGAGGAGACCTACGACGAGGAGCGTCACGCGATGTCGTCAACGGAAAAGTTGGCGACGCACCTGAAGAGCATCGGTGTCGAGGCCAAGTTGGTTGGTGAAGCCAGTGAATGGGAGTACGTCGAAATACCCATCACCTCAGACCACTTGCAACTCCACGTTCAATTCGATGTCGAGTTCGGATGGAACTGGGTGCTGGCGCGCGGTGGAGCCACCGAAGTGGTATCCGGGGAGTGGCAGAACGAGACCGAGATCCCGCGAATTTCCGAGTTGACCAAAATGCTGACTCAGGCACTCGGGTACGTAGCGTAGCCGTAGTTCAGTTGCCGAAACCTCCGAAAGGAGGTCGTCCACGGGTGGTGCCGTGGGCCTGACGATGGCAGCCATTGTCGGTATGAGAGGAGAGAACATGTCTGGATTCGTGAAGACAGATTTCCAGCCCGGTGACCGTGTCCTGATCGACTGGTACGGCACCGAGAAGTCGGGGACGTTCGTCAAGTATGGAGACCCCCGGCACGCGTGCTCCGACACACACATCTCGCACCCCGGCATGCGCATTGCGCACTTCCGAGCGGACGACGATGCGCGGGAGCAGACACTGTGGGAGGAGAAGCTGTCCCCCCTGACGCACGACCCCCGACAGAAGGAGGTCGACCGCATCCAGTTCCAGATCCGGAGCAAGCGCGAGGAAATCATCTGCCTGGAGCGGGAGATCGGTTCGCGTGAGAATCGCATGGCCTTGATCCGCAAGGACATCAAGGCGCATCCGTTCCAGTCGGAGAACGTCGGGGGCTGAATTCCGGTAGAAGGCTCGCCGGCTGAGGTACGCCCTTTGCCGGCCGGCCCTGCCGTGCCCAATTGCCGAAACGCCTTCGGGTGTCGTCGTGGGGTGGTGCCCACGGCCTGATGACGGCAGCCACTGCTGAATCAGCGCTGAGAGGAGAGAGATCAATGGAACTGAGCACGCAGGACAAGGAGTACGTGGCAGCAGTGCGTCGTGCTCCGGTCGATGTCGTCGCGCCGTATATGCGCGCTGACTGTCCCGAGTGCGACTACTCCGTGGACTGGAACGACAAGGAGAGTCACGTCGTAGTGGGCTCCGCTGTCGTGATCGGCTGCGAGGGCTACTACGTGGTCGACCCGAACGTGGTCGGTCTCTCCGCTCCGAACTGGTGCGACTGGCGAGAGCCGGTGGTGTCCGCTCCCAAGTCCCTGTACGAACAGGGCGAGGCTCTGGCGCAGTTCGCCGAGAGTCTGGGCGCGGGTGACCCGGCGCTCTCCCGCACCGGACTGGGCGGACTGTTCTTCGAGGAGAAGCTCGTGGGTGCGGCTACGGCGGCCCTGCGGGCGTGGCTGGAGTCACGGCGGGGACCGATTGCGGTCCGTGCCGCCGACAAGGAGGCCATGTACTTCACCGAGGACGAGTCGTTCATCGGGCAGGTCCCGATGTTCACCTCTGGAGGCACGACGCTATCCGTGGGTGACGAGGTGGCTGGTACAGCTCGCGTGGACGGCGAGGAATGCACCTTCCGAGGTGTGGTCAAGGCGATCGGACCGACGTACTGGGGGTCCGAGCTGTGTCCCACAGGACTCGTGGTGGCCGGTCCGGACGTACCCCAGGACGGTTCCTGGGACTGGCACGACCTGACCAGGGTCACCAAGTCCTAACCCAACATGCCGAAACCTCCCGGAGGGAGGTCGTCGCGGGGTGGTGCCTGCGGCCTGACGAAGGCAGCCAAAACGCTAAGTCAGTCTTGAGAGGAGAGAGCTATGAAGATCGCTTCGACTGGGATCAGCTTTGCGATCGTCGAGGACGAGGACTTCACCCTCGACAACTTCAGCGACAGCGATGCGCTCATCGACGAGTGCAGGGCGAAGCTGGAGTCCGGGGAGTGGACCGTGTGCGGCCTTGTCGCCGTGGTCCACGGCCAGCTTCGGTACGAGGCTGCGCTCTGGGGAATCGTCATCGCGGGTGACCACTTCGGCAGGTACGAGTCCGTGGAAAATATCCGGGACGAGCATCTCCGTGAGGTTGCCAAGGACGTCTCGTTGGAGGCCAAGGACCTCATACCGGTGACGCACACCGACGTGTCCCCTGCGGACATGGTCGGTCGTGTGGTGGCCGTCCGACCGTACTACCACGTGCCGTCGGGTCCTGGGTCATTCACGCCTCAGCGCTCCCCGTTCGCCTTCCGTGCGACGGTCAAGGAGACGTTCGGCGACGAGATGGTCGTCCTGCGGTTCCTGGAGGACTCGGGTCCGTGGCGTCGCGAGGGTGCCTACTTCCCGGGCGAGTTGCACGACGTGAGCGCGTGCAAGTGCCCCGCCTGCGGTGGCGGCGGTATCGAGACGCACCGGGGAGCGTGAACCGCTGAAGCAACGAGGACCCGCCGGCTAGCCATGCGCGCCGGCCGGTGGGTCCGTCATGCCCAATTGCCGAAACCCCTCCGGGGGTCGTCACGGGGTGGTGCCCGTGGCCTGACGAAGGCAGCCGCTGAGTCAGCTTTGAGAGGAGAGAGCACATGAGTACGTCCGAGAAGGACTGGGACGGCACGGAGGAGTTGCAGTCTGAGCTGAAGAAGCTCGACATCACCAGCGGCATCGCCTACACGGGCGGCGGCTGCTGGGTACTGAATGTCGAACTCAACAACGGCTGGCAGATCTCCACGTCCCGGTCCGACGGTCCGGAGTGCGGCTTCTACTACGGGATCGAGCACAACGGCCGGTTCGAGAACATCCAGGGCATGTGGGGTCCGGAAGTTGGACCTGCGCAGGCGGCCCTGATGATCCGAGACCTGATCCGCTGCCTGGGCACGCTCTTCGAGCCCAACTAGCTCACATGCTTTGCCGAAACTCCGGAAGGAGTCGTCGTGGGGTGGTGCCCACGGCCTGATGAAGGCAGCCGCTGAAGTCAGTTCTGAGAGGAGAGACATGGTGTCTGAGAACGCTCCCAAGGACGCGACCTCCTGGTCTGCCTACATCGACGAGTTCGCCCGCTGGGCACTCGGCGAGGCGCTGTGGTTTGAGTCGAACCCGGATGAGTACGGGGTCGGCGGCGACGAGTGGGAGTCGGTCGAGCACCTGACCGTCGCGGACATCGCGGACGACAGGGCGCGCGAGCGCTGGATGCAGATGTGCCGTGAGTTCGTCGAGTTGAACAAGGAGCACCTCTCGCACATCCCCGCGGAATCTGCTGGCGGGTTGTTCTGGCAGTCCAAGCGGGGGCGATGGGGATTCCCAAATCGCAGCTTCCGGGTGGACAAGCGACTCCCCAAGGAGGTACGTCGAGCACTTCACAAGGCGGCCAGCCGCTGGCCGGTGGGCTACCTGTTCATCCGCGACGAGAAGGTGCACTTCGACCTGTGATCCAACATGCCGAAACCTCCCGGAGGGAGGTCGTCCACGGGTGGTGCCGTGGGCCTGATGAAGGCAGCCACTGCTAAGTCAGCTTCGAGAGGAGAGATCACATGGCCAACGACGACTACCCGACGGTCAACCCTGCGACGCATGAACTCGTAGAGGAAGACGGGGTGCTCATTGCGAAGATCACCGTCACGTATCCGATGGACGGTGAGGGCATCGCAGCCAAGCTCTACGCCGCTTACAGCAAGCCCTTCGAGAGCGGTACGCCGCTGCCGGAGGAGCTGACGGTCGAGGACGCCATGCGCACGCTCGCACAGGAGTCCGCCAACTGTGCAGAGGGCTGGCACTTCTGGCACGCCGAGCCGGGTCAGAAGGCGTGGGACACGGTTGCTCCGTGGGCAGATGCCCAGACGCGCCGCCTGTTCCCCACGGTGACGTGGTCCGTTCGCGAAGCCAAGTAGTTCGATCAACCAAGCCGAAACCTCCCGGAAGGGAGGTCGTCACGGGGTGGTGCCCGTGACCTGACGAAGGCAGCCAAACGCTGAGTCAGCTTTGAGAGGAGAGAGCACATGTCTGACACGGGTGAGCACCTGCTGGGTGTCGAGTACATCCAGGGCAACCAGGGATACGGCTACACCTGCAAGACCAACTACGGTTGGGCTGCGCTCCCCCACTGGGAGGAGCGGGACGAGGCGTCGGTGTTCCTCGGGTTCCGAACCCAGATCGACGCCCAGTACGCCAGCACCAAGATCCTTACCCGCGAACGGCACTTGAAGGACCGTCTGGTTTCGGCGGCCTACGACGACCGTGCGATGTACCCGGACGTGGACATCGAACAGGGCGAGCGGCGGGACTTCACGGTCACGATCGCCGGCCCCGAGCGTCACGACGGCGAGGCACCCTACACCTACGTGGTGCGGGCGAAGTCGCAGTCCGATGCGTGGGCCACCGCACTGTCGACACACATCCGACGCGAGGAGACCATCGACTGCTTCGTGGTCGAGCGGCTGTCGTTCGAGGGTGCGCCAGCGGAGGACTGCGGCTACGGCTGGAACGACCTGCGCGTACAGCACGAGTTCTGGGCCAAGATCCAAGAACTGGTCAAGCTGATCAAGGGGTTCGACGAGGCCGACGCGCCGCACCGGGACGAGGACGGATGGATCCTCGACGACAAGCAGAGCGACCATGACCACCTGATCGGGGACTACGAGATGGACGCGTTCCCGATGGTCCAGGATCTGGCCGCCTACGCCGAGCACGTCTGATCACAACACAAGCCGAAACCTCCCGAGAGGAGGTCGTCGTGGGGTGGTGCCCACGGCCTGACGAAGGCAGCCAAGCGCTGAGTCAGCTTCGAGAGGAGAGAGCACATGAACGAGATCCAGGAGCGACTGGACCTGCTCGCCGGCGAGTTGGGGAAGCGCGATGTCGCGTACTCCCACGTCGCCGACAGCTCCGGTCCGGAGGTGGCGATCAGTTGGCGTCACTACCGCCTCATGATCGCGTGGGAGAGCACCGACAACGGGTACGACTGGCAGTTCCTCGACGAGGACGGCCAGGTCTGCTCCGGTTCGTGGCGCGAAGAGTCCGTCGAGCAGATCGCCGACACAATCCAGGCCATGGTGAAGGAGGTCTTCTCCTTCGACAGGCAGGACGCTCACCTCCACACGGTCCTGCTCGCCGCAGGAGTCTCTGCCATCTACGAGCACACGGGCGGCGGGTGCCACAACGTCGAGATCCTCCTGACCGACGACCGCTACATCATCTTCGGTACCGAAGGCGGTGACGAAGCGCCGGTCGGCTGGTCGTTGTTGGACGACGACTTCAACGTGCTCGACGAGAGCACGCAGACCATGTCCCCAGAGGACGTCGTTCCCCACATCAAGAAGGTCATCGCATCCGTCGCGCACGGATCCTGATCCAACATGCCGAAACCTCCCGGAGGGAGGTCGTCCACGGGTGGTGCCGTGGGCCTGATGAAGGCAGCCGCTGAAGTCAGTTCTTGAGAGGAGAGAGTCACATGCTTGACCCGTTCTGGACGATCGTCGTTACGCAGGTCGGAGACAACAAGGCCGAGCCGATCATCGTCAGTGGACGCCAGAAATCACCCCGCGACCTCTTCGAGCACGTGCGGTACATGCGCGAGCTTCCGGGAGTGGACATGGGGCTCGGCGAGGAATCGTCGCGCGTCGACCTCTATGAGAACTACAAGGTCGTCGCTGCGTTCAAGGGCAACCCAACGCTGGCACCCGTTCCGACGAACGACGCCGATGAAGACGCGACGCCGTTGCCCGAGCCCAAGCGGATCCCGGTCGAGGACCTCAAGGATTTGGCCGGCCGCCACGTGCACTTCGTGGGCGAGTTCGACGACCCGTGGGACATCGCGACGGGCGACGTGGAGCTGAAGAACCCCGCCGAGGCGTACATGGTCATCGACGGCAACGGCAAAGCGCCGGTCGACAACAGCTACTTCTCGTTCTCCTGGGAGGTCGAGTTGGAGATGGAGGAGATGGCTAAGGTCATCTCCGATCTGCCGGTCTGCCTCGTGGTGACGCACGCCGACATGGAGACCGGGCTCTGCCCGACCGAGAAGGCACCCGGCTGGCAGTGGTCCGTCGTCGAAGCGTTCACGCGCCTGGGCATCCTCCCGCCGACCAACGAGATGCATCTGTCGGACGAGATGGACATCTCCCGCTCCCCCGAGTTGATCACCTACCTGGTGTCCGCTTTCCGGAAGGGCGTGGAGCGCTCGGTCGTCGAGGCCCAGTACCAAGCCGTCAAGAAGGCGGAGTGGCTCGACGGCGTCCATTCCAAGGTGCTCGCCAGCACGTGATCCAACATGCCGAAACCTCCCGGAGGGAGGTCGTCGCGGGGTGGTGCCCGTGGCCTGACGAAGGCAGCCGCTGAGTCAGCTTTGAGAGGAGAGAGCACATGAGCAACGAGCAGAAGACGGTCCGAGTGCACTTCGCCGGCTACGTCGACCTGTGCGTGGACGCCAACGCCAATCCGGTCGTCCTCGCGTCCGCGGTGGCTCGTGACGTCGAGTACGAACTGACCGAGCGGTGGCGGCCGGAGGAGGACCCGTCCTCCCACCTGGCCGGCCACATCGACGAGCACCCGTTGGTGTCCATCCGCCCCCTGTTCGGCCTCAACGAGACGGCCGAGGAGCGCCTGAAGGCACTGCTGGAGAAGGTCAAGCAGTGGGAGGACGTGGACGGCGCCTGGGTGGACTTCCGCGACCAGCACCGAGACGAGCACTGCGACGAGACCGGCTCCGATGCCCTGGACCGGAAGATCCTCGGCGAGTACTTCCAGAAGTTCTGGGACGCGGGCGACGAGGTGAAGAGCGCAGCGGCCCAGCTGCTGTCCATCCTGACCCCGCTCAAGAACGAGAGCTGATCCAACATGCCGAAACCTCCCGGAGGGAGGTCGTCGCGGGGTGGTGCCCGTGGCCTGACGAAGGCAGCCAATCGCTGAGTCAGCTTCGAGAGGAGAGAGCAATGGGTGTTGAGACCCTGTCCGTGGAGCAGCGGGCTTCCAACGGGTTCGAGCTGATGAGTCTGGTCGGTCCGGAGGACTGGCAGGAACGGATCAGCCTCGACCTGCTCGACATCGACCACGGGTACTTCTGCGTGCTCGGTCAGGTCTACGCCGAGGAAGGTCACGGCCAGGGCTACGAGTTCGCCCTGGACCACCTCGACTTCCTGAGGAACGGCAAGGCGCTCGAATTCTTCGGGCTCTACGACCTCAGCGAAGAGGACGGCGTCGAACTGACCAAGGCGTGGCGTGACCTTCTCGCCGGCGAAGCCAAGCCGGTCAAGGCTCCGGTCGTCCACGACGAGGACCAGGTCAAGGAAGACCAGTGTGGCTACCAGTCGGCCTACGGTCTGCCGTGGTCCGAGTACTGCGTCTTCCCGAAGGACAAGAACTCCGAGTTCTGCCCCGGCCACGAGCGCGACTACGACGAGCAGTACGGGCGGCGCGCGTGAAGAGGTTCCGAATCAAGGTGGTCCACCGCTCGTGGTGGCACCGAGGCACGGTCCACAAGTCACGGGAGATGTACCGCTCGATCAACGGAGGTCCCTGGCACCGCATTGGTGTCGACCTCTGACCCCATTCCAACCAAGCCGAAACCTCCCGGAGGGAGGTCGTCACGGGTGGTTCCCGTGGCCTGACGAGGCAGTCAGTTGGTGGAAGGAGAGAACATGCTGGGTCAGCACCCTGGCAGCTCGGAGGTAGGTTATGCATGCCGCCGTTGCTGAGAGGAGCGCTGTGGAAGAGCAGGTCGAGTGGCACAGGTCCGAGTTCCAGGGCCGGGAGCCTGAGCTGTCCTCCGTCACCGAGCTGGCCAAGCGCGCAGGTGTTCAGCCGAACACGGTGAGTAGTTGGAGCAGTCGGCATGCGAGCTTTCCTCGTCTCGTCATGACCAAGCGTGGCGCGGTGACAACCAAGTACTACGCCACCGCAGAGTTCGACGAGTACCGGCGGATCCAGGAAGAGGTTGCCAGACAGGCGCGGACCGGGAGGTCCACCCCGCCCCGTTCGCCGGCCACGCTGGCTCGGGAGCGTCTGGATGCGCTGAACGAGCAGGACGCCAGACTGGCGGAAGAGGAGAAAGAGCTGTCGGAGAGGCTGGCTGACATCCTGCGCCGGCGTCACCAGCTCGATGAGGAACGGGGTGAGCTGCGCCGGCGCCTGGAGAAGGAGCTGGCCACCATCCAGAAAGCTCTGGGCACAGAGCAGCCCTGACGGTAGCGCCGGGTTCGATTCCTGGCCGGGGCACCATGCGGCAGTACCTCTGTCGCAGCCGTAAGCGGAGAGAGACCCATGCGGCGCGCAGAGGTGTTCTTCACTGACGGCTTCTCGCGCACCGCGGGGTGTCGAGGAGGTAGCAGTGAAGGACGAAAAGGGAGACCGCGTGCTGCCGTCTCCCGAGGTTCGGGTCAAGCAGATCTCGGTCGCGCTCAGGCGCATGTGCTGGACCCTGCTGGCGGTGTACGCCGTGCTGGCCTGGTGGCGTATCTGACGCCGCCCAATTCCTTCGGATGTGCCGCCGGGTCCCGAGCTTTCTCGGGGAGGCAGCAGCGGGGTTCGATCCCCCGCCCCGGCGCCATGCGGGCGTGGTGCCCGCAGCAGTGAGAGGAGCGAGCTTCATGAACGACAGGAAGCCGAGCAAGACCGAGTTCATGGCCACCCTGCGGCAGCAGTGGGAGGCGCAGCCCACCGAGCAGTACGAGTTCATCGGGCTGACTGGCATGAACTACAACGACTGGCTGGAGCACCGCCACGGCTGGCCGGTCGGCAACGACGGTAACTGCCTCGTCCACTCCGAGATGGACGAGCTGCCGGCCGAGGAGTGCGCGGTCTGCGCCGCCCTCCTCAACCACTACGAGCGGGAGCACGGCACCGACGACGAGCCCGAGAAGCTCAAGCTGGAGATCCTCCGACTGGAGCGCCGTCTGGCCGCCTACGAGAGCGCCGTCAAGCGAATGAGTGCGTTCCCGGAGAACAAGGCTCAGATCAACCGGGACCTGGAGGCGAACCTGTCCATGGCCAACGAGCAGCACGATCGGGAGCTGACCAAGCTCCTCGTCACGAGGAACGTCGTCTAGCACTATCAGCCCGGCCCCGAGCACATCTCGGGGAGGCAGCAGCGGGGTTCGATCCCCCGTCCGGGCACCAGGGGCCTCCGGTCACCGCACCTCTCCTCCCGGCGGCCCCGACCATCTTCCTGACTCGATCAGGCTCTCCCCGCCCTCACCACACTCTCTCCCTCCGGCGGGGAGGGCCCGACCGGCTCAGGAAGCCGGAGCCGTGGTAAGTAGGTGCTTATGCCCAGAGAACCAATTAAGGAGTGGATCACGCACGGAATAGCGTGCAAGATCGCTCCGGGCTTCAAGAGCCTCAGCGGATACGTGCAGCTCCCCGAAGAGCTGTGGAAGGTGGATCGCATCCCGCGTGACATCTACGTGCCCAACCACGGTCTGAACTACGGTCCTGACGGCGATGGGTGGATCGGCTTCGACACGCTGCACGCGTGGGACCGCTGGTCCATCGAGAGGATCGCGCCGTACATCTCCGAGGACGAGGTCCAGGTCATGCGTCTGGAGGAAACGATCCTCCGAGGCGAGAAGGATCGGATTGAGTGGACCTTGGAGCTGATGGTGGAGGCCGTGGAGGCACTCGCTCTGCGGGTTGCCTCGTACGCCATCACGTCGCGGCTGTAGGGCCCAGCACAACAGAGGAGAGGGAAGTACGTGGCACAGAAGGTTCAGGTTCTTCTTGTCGACGACCTGGACGGCACGGAGGCAGACGAGACGGTCACCTTCGCGCTGGACGGTAAATCGTACGAGATCGACCTCACCACCGCCAACGCGGACAAGATCCGGGGACTCCTGGAGCCGTATGTGAAGGGCGGGCGGCGAACCAGCACCGCTCGCAAGGCGTCGACGCCGTACGTGAATGGCGGACACTTCGGCCAGGACACCGCCGCGATCCGCGAGTGGGCCAGGTCGAACGGATGGCCGGGCGTCAGCAACCGCGGGCGTGTGCCGGCCGAGATCCGCGACGCCTTCGAGAAGGCACACAAGGGCAAGTAGCCCACACACAGTAGAGGGAGCCCTGCCGGTGGTCCGGTGGGGCTCTTTCTGCTGTCTGAGAGGAGAGAGCAGATGCAACAGCGTACGAACAAGCAGATCCTCGGGACGACCAGAGAGATGGTCACAGCGATGGTGGCGCACGTTCAGGGAGGTGAAAGTCGGTACCCGGCGGTGCGTGAACTCGTGCCGTACCTTCTGGCGGGTGTCAAGCGGGTGCCGGACGGGATCGTGCCGTCCACGCCGGAAGATCGGCGGGAGATGAGCGCGATGGCCCGCGACGCGGCGATACACGCCCTGTGGCGCGTGGACAAGGCCGTCCTGGCGATGGACGAGTATCTGCTGGCCGCTCTGTCGGAGTCGCCGGCTGAACTCCCTGCGTCGGCCGTGCGGGGGCTCCAGTACAGGAACCCCTTGATCGTCCTCGGTGCCCCGGACTTCTCGGACGAGGACACGGTGTACTACCGCTCGCACCTCGGCATCCCGCTTGTCGCCTACCTCTTCGGACGGTGGGACCACGGGCAGTTGCTGTGCTCGATGAACGACGACAGGTTCGAGGACCTGGGCGTGATGTTCGCCGGGTTCATCGCGACCCCGGAAGGTCTGGTCTTCCAGACCCTGCGGTGCACGGTGCCGCTGGGGCGGGACAGCACGACGATCGCTGACGCGGTCGCCCGGACGGTGGCGGGGTTCCACTTCTCGTCGGACATGGGCGAGACGGACATCAGCCGCCTGGCGTCGTGGCTGCGCAGGTACCTCACGCAGGTGCTGCACACGCTGTCGTACGCCGGCAGCAACAAGGACGACGCCGAGGTGTACCGGCTGGCAACCCGATCGGCCGGCAAGGGCAAGAAGGCTCGGCGATCTCGTCCGGACGAGGTGACGGAGTTCGTGAAGCTCGGCGGCCGACTCAGCCGTGAGCTGCGCGAGCTGCGGTCCGAGGGCTAGCCAGTCCGTAACGAGACGGGGCCTGTCAGTGGCATCTGGCAGGCTCCGTCTTCCTTGAGAGGAGAGAGCGTGAACGACACACAGCGGGGACTTCGGCTGTCCGATGACGAATTGGACACCCTCCGGCTCATCGTGAAGAACGACTGGCGCTTCGAGGCGGACCCCCGATTCCTCCGCGAGGTGCTGGAGGGGGAGCCGACGCAGACGACCATCAGGGGTAGCCGACACTACGGCATGTTGAGAAGCGGCGTGCCGGAAATCATCCTCAGTGCCTACTCCAACGCTCTGATCGGCGAAAGCGTGCCGAAGGAGCTGCCCACATACGAGGCATGGCAGGAGTGGAAGGCGCGCGTCGCCGATGCGCACACCGCATGGGTCCGAAAGAAGGACGAGGCCGGCGAGTGATCCTCGAACTGATCTCGGCCCAGGAACTCTGCGACCGCACTGGGATGACGCCGAGCACGCTGCGGCGCTACCACGACATGTTCTCGCGGACTGTCGAGGACCCGATACCGCCGGTCCTGTACACGTACAAGGCGACGGTGATCGTGGAGAAGGTCGCAACGGTCGACTGGCTGGACCGTCTGTACGCGAGCATGATCGCGAGCAGGGAACAACAGCTCCGCGAAGCGACCGAGTTCCTGGACAAGCTCGGCGGCCCGGATAGTGCGCACATCTCCCCCCGCCTGGGCTTTGGTAAGGAACGCCAGCGGGGGTTGAAGCGCGTACGAGAGGCTCGCGAGACCGTCTCGAAGGCGCCCAAGAAGCTGAAGAACGACCGCGAGATCCTTGCGGCGCTGCGGGAGATGTACAAGGAGATGGCTGAGTGAGCGGCAGACGCAGGAGAGAGCAACGGCTGGTCCGGGTGGTCGCCTTCAACGGCATACCGGCCACGGCCGCCGTGCCGACCGGGGCACCTCACACCGATGGTGACGTAACCATCGCGCTGGCACTCATAGGCACCGAGCAGGATTCGCGGGAGGAGATCGACGCGTTCCTCGCGCGCCACCGCTTCTCGCGGAGTACCGAGATCGCGCGGGCAAAAGACTCGCAAGCACGGTGGACCATCGAACGGGATGGCCGCATCACCGTGACGTTCTTGGCGGACGACGAGGTGGCCCAGGTGGTACTTCCCTCCGACGAGGGATTCCACCGGTGGGCGGGCCTTGCCATCGCGGGGGGTGGCACGCTCGCAGTGTGGTTCTTCCCGGAGATGACTTCTTTCGGTCCGGAGGACATCAGCCGACGGATCGCACCGACCGGCGGCGAGTGGTGGCGGCTTAGCGTCGGATACGTTGCAGCCTGATAGATCAGCGAAAGCCCCTGGCTCCGTGTAGGAGCCGGGGGCTTTCGTCAGTTCTGGGGTCAGTCGTCTCTGGCGCCGAGCGCGTAGAAGGTCACGGCTGCTGCCGCCGCGATGTTGAGCGAGTCGATTTGGTGGGCCATCGGGATCCGGACCCATTCGTCGGCGGCCCGGAGTGCCAATGCCGAAAGGCCATGGCCTTCTGATCCGAACATCACGGCGCACCGTTCCAAACGCTCCGCAGGAATCTTGCTAAGCGGTGTGGCCTTCTCGTCCGGGGTGAGGGCGAGGATGGGGTAGCCGGCGTCCCGCAGAACCTCCAAGCCCTTGGGCCAGTCGGTGAGGCGTGCGTAGGGGATGGAGAAGACGGCGCCCATCGAGACCTTGATCGCTCGGCGGTAGAGCGGATCAGCACAGTCTGGCGATAGGAGGATGGCGTCGATACCCAGAGCGGCTGCACTCCGCCATACGGCCCCCAGGTTCGTGTGGTCGACGATGCCCTCAAGGACGGCGATGCGGCGGGGCGGCTCGCCATCCTCGCAGGTCAGAGGCCCTTGCGGGTGAGTGTATGCTTCTGTACCACACATGTTGGTGTGGTCGTTCACCGCCTCCATGATCACGACTCGGCGGGCGGTCTGCAGGAGTTCGGCGGCCGACGGGAGCGGCTTGCGCTGCATCGAGGCGAGGGCGCCGCGGTGGACGTGGTATCCGGTGACGCGTTCGGCGAGTTCCGGGCTGACGGCGTAGACGGGCGCCGGGAGTTCGTCGATGACGTCGTGCATGACGTCGACCCACTTGGCGGAGAGCAGCATCGAGCGCATCTCGTACCCGGCGTCCTTGGCCCGTCTGATGACCTTCTCGCCCTCGGCGATGAACAGGCCCTCGGCGGGCTCGCGCTTGCGGCGCAGCTCGACGTCGGTCAGGCCGGTGTAGTCGCGCAGGCGCGGGTCGTCGGGGTCCTCAACGGTGATGAGATCGGCCACAGGGTGATACTGCCTTGTCCTGGGTGCGGTGCCAACGGCTGTGAACGGGTTGTGTTACCCGGGGTTACGCCGATGTCCGCGGGCCGACGGTGACGACCTCTCCGATGACGATGACCGCGGGGGGTTTCACGTCCTCGGCGCGGACCGCCTCCGCGACCGTGGCGAGGGTCGCGTCGACGCGGCGCTGGGTGGCGGTCGTGCCCTCCTGGACGAGGGCGACGGGGGTGCCGGCCGGCTTGCCGTGCGCGATCAGGGTCTCGGCGATCTTTCCGATCTTGTCGACGCCCATGAGGATCACGAGGGTGCCGGTGAGCCTGGCGAGCGCCGCCCAGTCGACCAGGGAGCGCTCGTCGTCGGGCGCCACATGGCCGCTGACCACGGTGAACTCGTGGGCGACGCCTCGGTGGGTGACCGGGATGCCGGCCGCGCCCGGGACCGAGATCGAGCTGGAGATGCCGGGGACGACCGTGCAGGGGATGCCCGCGTCGGCGAGGGCCTGGAGTTCCTCCATGCCGCGGCCGAAGACGTACGGGTCGCCGCCCTTGAGCCGGACCACCGACCTGCCCTGCTTCGCGTGCTCGATCAGCGCGTTGTTGATGGCCTCCTGGGCCATGTAACGGCCGTACGGGATCTTCGCCGCGTCGATCACCTCGACGTGCGGCGGGAGTTCGGCGAGAAGGTCGCGCGGGCCGAGCCGGTCGGCGATGACGACATCCGCCTCGGCGAGCAGGCGACGGCCGCGGACCGTGATCAGGTCCGGGTCGCCGGGGCCGCCGCCGACCAGCGCGACACCGGGGGTCCGGGTGCGGTGGTGGGGGGCGACGAGGGTGCCGTCGCGCAGACCCGCCACGACCGCGTCCCTGATGGCGGCGGTGTGGCGGGGGTCGCGGCCCTTGGCGTTCGTGGTGAGTACGGCGACCGTGACGCCCTCGCTGTGGCCGGTGGCCGGGGTCCAGGCCGTCGCCCGGTCGGCGTCGTCGGAGCGGACGCACCATACGCGGTCCCGCTCGGCTTCGGCGGAGGCCCGCGTGTTCGCCTCCGGGTCGCTGGTGGCGATCAGGGCGTACCAGGCGTCCGCGAGGTCGCCATCGGCGTAGGGGCGGCGGGTCCAGGTGATCTCACCCGCGTCCGCCATGGCTTCGACGGAGGGGGTCGCTTCGGGCGATACGAGGTGGATGTCGGCGCCTGCCGCGATCAGTGCGGGGAGGCGGCGCTGGGCGACCTGGCCGCCGCCGAGGACGACGACCCGGCGGCCGGTGAGGCGGAGGCCTACGGGGTAGGCGGGGTGTTCGGCCATGGGGTGCGGCTTTCCTTTGCGGCGGAGTGGGTGGCTGGGCATGGTCGCCGGGTGCGGGAGGGTGGGTGGTTGTGCCCACCCGTTCCGCCCTGCGGAACGACTGCCCACAACCACTGCGGCGCTGACAACGACGCCCCTGCTGTCGTACAGGCGTCCCGCCCCCGCTCCAGCAATCGCTACTTCTCAGTTACCCCCGCCGAGTCGAACGTCGCCACCTCGTGCATGGCCCTGGCTGTGCTCTGGACCAGGGGGAGGGCCAGGAGGGCGCCTGTGCCCTCGCCCAGGCGGAGGTCGAGGTCGACCAGGGGGCGGAGGCCGAGTTTGTTCAGGGCTGCCACATGGCCGGGCTCCGCGCTGCGGTGGCCCGCGATGCAGGCCGCGAGGACCTCTGGGGCGATGGCGCGGGCCACCAGCGCGGCGGCGCCGGCGCTGACGCCGTCCAGGATGACCGGTGTACGCAGGGACGCGCCGCCGAGGAGGAGGCCGACGATCGCCGCGTGTTCGAAGCCGCCGACCGCCGCGAGGACGCCGATCGGGTCGGCCGGGTCCGGCTGGTGGAGTTCCAGGGCGCGGCGGACCACCTCGGTCTTGCGGGCGAGGGTCTCGTCGTTGATGCCGGTGCCCCGGCCGGTGACCTCGGAGGGGTCCGCGCCGGTGAAGACGGAGATCAGGGCCGCGGACGCGGTGGTGTTCGCGATGCCCATCTCACCGGTGAGCAGGGCCTTGTTGCCGGCCGCCACCAGGTCGCGGGCGGTCTCGATGCCGACCTCGATGGCCTGCTGGGCCTCCTCGCGGGTCATCGCGGGGCCGGTCGTCATGTCGGAGGTGCCGGCCCTGACCTTGCGGGGCAGCAGACCGGGGGTGGCCGGGAGGTCGGCCGCCACGCCGACGTCCACCACGCACACCTCGGCGCCCACCTGGGACGCGAAGGCGTTGCAGACCGCTCCCCCGCCGAGGAAGTTGGCGACCATCTGGGCCGTCACCTCCTGCGGCCACGGGGTGACGCCCTGGGCGTGGACACCGTGGTCGCCCGCGAAGATCGCGACGGCCGCGGGCTCCGGGATCGGCGGCGGGCACTGCCGGGACAGACCGGACAGCTGGGCGGAGATGATCTCCAGCATGCCGAGGGCGCCCGCGGGCTTCGTCATGCGCTTCTGACGCTCCCACGCCTCGCCGAGCGCCTTCGCGTCCAGCGGGCGGATCCCGGCGACCGTCTCGGCGAGCAGGTCGTGCGGGTCCTCGCCGGGCAGTGCGCGACGGCCGTACGTCTCCTCGTGCACGACCCACGACAGCGGGCGGCGCTTGGCCCAGCCGGCCTGCATCAGCTCGGGCTCGTCCGGGAACTCGTCGACGTATCCGACGCACAGGTACGCGACCACTTCGAGGTGCTCGGGCAGGCCCAGCGCGCGGACCATCTCACGCTCGTCGAAGAAGCTGACCCAGCCGACGCCGAGGCCCTCGGCGCGGGCGGCGAGCCAGAGGTTCTCCACCGCGAGCGCGGAGGAGTACGGCGCCATCTGCGGCTGGGTGTGCCGGCCGAGGGTGTGGCGTCCGCCCCGGGTCGGGTCGGCGGTGACGACGATGTTCACCGGGGTGTCGAGGATGGCCTCGATCTTCAGTTCCTTGAACTGCTTCGCCCGGCCCTTGGGCAGCGACTTCGCGTACGCGTCACGCTGCCGCGTCGCCAGTTCGTGCATCGCGCTGCGCGTGTCGGCGGAGCGGATGACGACGAAGTCCCAGGGCTGCGAGTGACCGACGGAGGGCGCGGTGTGGGCGGCCTCCAGGACGCGGAGCAGCACCTCGTGCGGGATCGGGTCGCTGCGGAAGCCGTTGCGGATGTCGCGGCGCTCGCGCATGACCTTGAGCACCGCCTCGCGCTCGGCGTCGTCGTAGGCGGGCGCAGCGGGGCCGGTGGACACTCGGGCCTCTTCCACGGGTTCCGCTGGTTCCACTGGGGCCGTGCCTTCTTCCTGGTCTGCGGCCCTGGTCTCCAGGTCCTCCGGGCTCTGCGCGACCTCGGGGTCGGGGTCGCCGGCGCGAGGGGCGGGGACCGTCGCGGCTACGGCAGCCGGTACCAGGGGTTCCGGCTGCTCCGGTCGCACCGGTTGCGGCGCCGGTGCCCCGGTGGGCTGCCGGTCCTGGGTGGGGAGGACGAGGGGGTGCGGCGGCGTCGGGGCGTGGTGGTGCGGGGTGGTCGGCCCCGCCAAGCCCTCGACCGGGACGAACTCGGCCACGGGCTGCTCCGGCGCAACGGCCTGCTCCGGCTCCACGACCTGTTCCGGCTGGGCGGCGGCCGGGTGGTCGGTGGGGTCCGTGGGCGCGTGAGGGGTGGGGGTGGCGTCCGGCTCGGCGTCAGCTGCCAGCTCGGCGTCGGCTACCGATCCCGCTTCGGCTGCCGCTTCTTCGGCTGCCGGTTCGGGGAGAGGGGCCTCCGGGGCGAGCGCTTCGGGGGTGGGGACGTCGATGACGGCGGGCTCGGGGGCTACGGCTTCGGAAGCTACGGCTTCGGGAGCCACGGCCTGGGGGACCACGGCCTCGGGGGCCACGACCTCGGCCGCAATGGCCTCAGGGACTACGGCTTCGGAGACTGCAACCTCAGGGACAGCGGCCTCAGGGACAGCGGCCTCAGGGACTACGTGCTCCGCGGCGACAGCTTCCGGGGCAACGGGCTGGGGAGCAGCGAACCCGGGAGCCGCGATCTCGGGAGCAACCGCCTCGGGAGCAACCGCCTCCACGGCGACAGCCTCGGGAGCGATGGCCTCTGCGGCGGAGGCCACGGGCGCGACAGCCTCAAGAGCGGAGGCCTCTGGTGCGGGCGCCTCTGCGGAGGCCTCTGGTGCGGGCGCCTCTGCGGGGGGCTCCTCCGGGAGGGGCGCGAGTGTCACCGGGGCAAGGGGCTCCAGGGCTGGGGCTACGGGTGCGCTCGCGAGGTCGGCAGCTCCCACGGCGTCCAGGTTCTGAGACGCAGGGTCCGTCTGCTGGACGGCGAGGACCTCAACCTCGGCCTCCTGCTGCGGCTGAGGCTCCGGAGTCGGCTCGACCGGGTATTGCTGTGCGGGCTCCGGCTGGGCCGGCTCCACGACGGCGGCTGGGGCGTCGATGAGTTGGGCGGGCTCGGGTACGGCCACCAACGGCTCGGCCACCGGAGCCTCCGGCGCGGGCGCGACGACTTCGGCCTCGGACTCGGGCGCGGCCTCGGACTCGGGTCCGGGTTCGGGCGCGGCCTCGGGTTCGGGCGCGGACTCGGCAGCGGGCGTCTCCGGTGCCACCGCGACAGCAACCGCGACCGGTTCGGGCTCGGCAGCCGGCGCCTCCGGTACGACCACGGGCGGCTCGGGCTCGGCAGCCGGCGCCTCCGGTACGACCGCGACCGGTTCGGGCATCTCGGGCGGCGCCGGGGCCACGGCCACCGGGGGCTCGGGAGCCTGGGCCATGGGGGCCGCTTCCTGAGCCTCCGGCACGTGCGTCACCTCGGGCGTGGCCATCTCCGCAGCCGGGGCCGCCTCAGCCACAGGCTCCCCCGGCGTCTCAGGAACCTCGGGCGCAACCGCCGTCTCAGCCGCCCGCACGTCTTCGAAGCCGACGGCGACCTGCACCTGCTCCACCACCGGCGCGACGACGGGCTCCGGAGCCGGCGCGGACTCAACTCCGTCGGCGGCCGTCACCTCGTCGGCCACGTCCTGCTCACCCTCGGCGATCAGCGCCGCCCCGAGCAGTTGGCCCGGGTCCACCACTCCGAAGTCCACCGCGGAGCTCGCCCCGGTCGCCACCCGGGCCACCACGGCCTGCGCGGCGCTCACCGGCTCGGGCTCAGGTGCCGACGCAACCGGAGCAGCCGTTTCCGCCACCACCGGCCCCTGCGCGGGCGCGGGAAAGACCGACGGCGCCGTCGGCTGGTCGGCCACCTGCGTGGCGAACGGCGCTGCCGCCGGGACCGGCGCCGGTGCCCCCCAGGGCGACGCGCCCTGCGGAGGCAGCTCGCGCAGGTGCGGTGCGTCGAGGTACTCGGGCCCGGACGCGGGCGGGCCGGGGTGGCGTACGGGCACGCCGGCCGGGCCGCGGTCGGCGAGGGAACGGACCGGGCTGGCCGAGGTGTCGGGGATCGGCGGGCCGAGATGCAGAGGGCGGCGCGGGGCCGACTGCGGCGGCGCGGCCGGGCCGGGCAGGCGTACGGCGCTGAGGTCGACGGAGCCGCTGTCACGGCCGCCCGTCTCGTGCGGGCCGGGCTCGTGCACCGTTTCGACGACCGGCTCGGGCGCGGGCGGCGCCACTTCGTTGCCCCACGCGCTCTGGGCACCCGGAAGCAGCAGCTGGTCTTCGTCCTCGGCGGGGGTCTCGGAGAGGTAGGTGTACGCACCGTGCGCGGGGACGCCCGGCTGCTCCACCATGCCTGCGTTCTCCGGCAGCCCGTCGCCCGGGACCTGGCCGGTGTCGGTCATGCGTACCCCTCGCCCATCGGTTAGTGCTCCTACGACCAGCTCACCCGGAGCGGCGCACCGACCGCCCCGTAGTGAAGAACGAGCGTCCGAGCCCAGCGGCACGAACGACCCGCCCGAAAAAGCGACAAAGCCATTCAGTGGCATTGTCCCGGCAGTGGCCGCGTCGCGACAGCTTGATCCGCGACGCTCCGCTGTGGACTGCGCCACGTTGCGCGCCCTCCGGTCTCCGCCCTACCACACCCACCCCAAAAGGGATGTGTTTTCCGGACATTGACCGACGAAGTGCCGGGCGAACGGAAGCAGTACGACGATCGGCCAGCCTACCGCGCGCGGTACGACAACAGGATCACGGGGAGGTGGAACCCGGTCACGGCCGGCGGTCCGGCAGAACCCCGCTGAGCAGGAACGCGACACTCCGTTCGGTCTCGGTCCAGGCCCGGGTGTCGAGTTGGACGGACTGCACGAGGGCGCATTCGACGTGGTAGCCGTGCTCGGTCAGATCGCGGCCGACGCGTTCGGCGGCGTCGCGGGTCGCCGCGTGGGTCACGATCCGCTGCGGGCGGCGGTCGGCGACCGCCGAGACCACGGCCGCTCCCCCGCCGCCGACCCGGACGACGTCCGGTTCGGGCAGGTTCTCCAGGACGTGCGGGGCAGTGCCGCGGACGATCTGGAGCTGGACGCCGAGGCGGCGGGCGGCGACATCGGTGCGGGCGCAGGCCTCCAGGTCGCGGTCCACGGCGAGGACGGCCGCGCCGGCCCGGGCGGCGTCGGTGGCGAAGACGCCGCTGCCGCAGCCGATGTCCCAGACGAGGTCGCCGACGCGCGGTCCGAGCCGGGCGAGTTGGGCCGCGCGCAGCAGCTCCGCCTCCCCCTCACCGAGCACGAGTGCGGACCCGCCGCCGTACGCCTCGGCGGGCAGGGTCCAGCCGCGCGGGCCCGCGGCGGGGTCACGTCCGGTGATCCAGGCGCCCTCGTCCCCGGAGCTCGCCGGACCGCCGATGACGATGACGACGTTGGGGTCGCGCCAGGTGTGGTCGGGGGCCTTGTCGGAGGTGACGACGCTGACGCGTTCGTGCCGGGTGCCGAGTTCCTCGCAGACGACGAAGGTGCGGTGCACGCCTTCCAGGAGCAGGCCCAGTTCGGCGGGTCCGGCTCCGGGCGAGGTGAGGACGGCGACCTTGGGGTGGGCGCGGCACACGTTGACCGCGCGGCGCAGGGTGCGCCGGTGGGCGACGACGACCTGGGCGTCGTCCCACGGCATCCCGGCGCGGGCGAAGGCGGCGGCGACGGAGGAGACTCCGGGGACGACCTCGACCTCCAGGCCGAAGTCGGGTGCGCGCAGGGTGCGTACGACGCCGAAGAAACCGGGGTCGCCGTCGGCGAACACGACCGCCGTGCCGCGGTGGCCCGCGATGCGCCGGGCGGCGAGGGCGACGCTGCCGAGGCGGATGCGCTCCGCGGCGGGCGGTACCTCGGGCAGCGCCAGGTGATGGGCGGCTCCGGCCACCAGCGTGGCGGCGCCCAGGGCGGAGCGGGCCGCGGCGGTCAGCGGCGAGCCGTCCCAACCGATCACCGTGACGCGGTCGGCCATCGTTGTCAGTCTCCCGGAGGTTCACGCAGGCAGCGGGCTCCGTGAGGGTACCTGGTCGGCGAGACCGTACGGCTGTCGCTGCCGGTCAGTTCCAGTCGGTGTACGACGTGAAGCCGCCGCTCTCCGCGAGCTGCTCCCCGGCGCCGTCCAGGTCCTCGGGCAGCAGGCTCCACACGATGTAGTCGGTGCGCACGTCGGTCCAGGTGCCGTCGTCGGCACGGGCTCGCGCTATGCAGGCGCCGCGCAGGACTCCCTCGCTGATGCAGCCGATCTTCTGCGCGACCTGCTGGGAGGCGGTGTTGTCGGCGGCGGTGCGCAGCTCGATGCGCTCGAGCTTCTGGTCGGTGAACAGCCATTGGGCGGTGGCCAGGGCCGCCTCGGAGGCATAGCCCTCGCCGCGGGCCCAGGGGGCGACGATGTACGACAGTTCGGTGGAGCGGACGTGCCAGTTGGTCTTGGCGAGCTGGATGACGCCGACCAGGCGCTGGGTCAGGAACTCGGTGACGGCGAGGTCGAGACCGCGGCCCGCGACGCGTTCGGTGGGCGCGTACTCGGCGATCCAGCGGCGGGCGCTCGCCTCGCTGTAGGGCTGGGGCACGGCGGTCCACGCCCCGACCTGTTCGTCGTTCATCATCTCGGTCAGGGCCGGCACGTCGTCCTCGTCGAAGGGACGCAGCACCAACCGCTCCGTGCTGATGGAGATGGTGGGGAAGGTGCTCGTCATGAAGCCGCTCCGTAGCCTTCGAAACCTCGGGGCCCGACCTACCGGACCGTCAGGACCCGCTGAGCTGCCCAGCATGCAGCATGAACGCACCGAACCGCACCACGGGGTCCGCGCCCGATGCGGCAGCGGACCCCGTGCGGGTGATCATCGGTTGATCAGAACGCGGCGACGACCGCGCCGTCGTACTTGTCCTCGATGAACTTCTTCACCTCGGCGGAGGTGAGCAGCTCGGCGAGCTTCTGGATCCGCGGGTCGTCCTCGTCGCCCTTCTTCACCGCGAGGAAGTTGGCGTACGGGTTGTCCTTGGGGGACTCGGCGACCAGGGCGTCCTCGGCGGGGCTGAGGTCGGCCTCCAGCGCGTAGTTGCCGTTGATCACCGCGGCGTCGACGTCGCCGAGGGAGCGCGGCAGCTGGGCCGCCTCCAGCTCCTTGAACTCGAGGTTCCTCGGGTTGGAGGTGACGTCCTTGGGGGTCGCGTCGTAGCCGGCACCGGACTTCAGGCCGATCAGGCCGTTGGCCTCGAGGAGCTTGAGCGCGCGTGCCTCGTTGGTGGTGTCGTTCGGCAGGGCGACGGTGGCGCCCTTCTTGAGGTCGTCGAGCTTCTTGACGCCCTTCGAGTACAGACCGAGCGGCTCCAGGTGCACGGTGGCGCCGGGCACGGCGACGATGTCGGTGCCGTTCTTCTTGTTGAAGTCGTCCAGGTACGGCTGGTGCTGGAAGTAGTTGGCGTCGACCTCGCCCTGCTGGACGGCCGTGTTGGGGGTCACGTAGTCGGTGAACTCCTTGACCTCCAGGTCGAGTCCGGCCTTCTTCGCGAGGTTGTCCTTGATGTGGGTGAGGATCTCGCCCTGCGGGGTGGGCGTGGCAGCGACCGTCAGCGTGGCGTTGGCGTCGCCGCTGCCGGAGTCCTTGTCCGAGCCGCAGGCGCTGAGTCCGAGGGTGAGGGCTCCGGCGGCGAGGACGGCAGTGGTGATCTTGGCAGTGTTACGCACGAAAAGTGCCTTTCCTGTGGTGATGCGACCCCGCGATGGGTGTGCGGGGAGTTCTGACGGACCGGCGTTCAGACGGTCTTACTGGTGGCCGTCGACGCCTTCAGCAGGCGCAGCTTCGGCGAGGCTCCGGAGTTGCCGCCGCGGCGGTGCAGGGAGCGGGCGGCGAAGTCGCCGGCGAACTGGATGAGCGAGATGACGACGGCGAGGATCGCGACGGTGATCCACATCAGCTCGGTCTCGAAGCGCTGGTAGCCGTAGCGGATGGCGATGTCGCCGAGGCCGCCGGCGCCGACCGTGCCGGCCATCGCGGAGTAGCCGATGAGGGCGACGACCGTGGTGGTGGTGCTGGAGATGAGCGAGGGCAGCGCCTCGGGGACGAGGACCTTGCGGACGACGGTCCAGGTGTTGCCGCCCATCGCCTGCACGGCCTCGACGAGCCCGCCGTCCACTTCCCGGACAGCCGTCTCGACAAGGCGGGCGAAGAACGGGATCGCGCCGACGGCCAGCGGCACGATGGCGGCCTCACGGCCGATGGTCGTGCCGGTGATCGTACGGGTGAAGCCCATCAGGGCCACGATCAGGATGATGAACGGCATCGACCGGGCGATGTTCACGACCTGCCCGATCACCCTGTTGGCGACGAGGTTCTGCAGCAGCCCGCCCCGGTCGGTGAGGACCAGCAGGATGCCGAGCGGGAGGCCGCCCGCGACGGCGATGAGCGTGGACCAGCCGACCATGTAGAGGGTGTCCCAACAGGCCTGCTCCAGCAGGGGCTGCATCTCCGACCAGGTCATTTCGCGCCCTCCTTCTCCAGGACGTCGATCTGCAGGCCCTGTTCGCGCAGGAAGCCGATCGGTACGACGTTGTCCTCGTAGCGGCCGGGCAGTTCGATGCGCATCCGGCCGACCTGGAGGCCGCCGACGGTGTCGACGGCGGCGCCGAGGATGGAGATGTCGATGTTGTAGGTGCGCGACAGCTGGGAGATGACCGGCTGGGTCGCGGCCTCGCCGTGGAAGGTGACGTCGACGACGGTGCGGTCCTCGCCGGTGACGTCGCCGGTGACCGGGAACAGCGCGGCGGCGAGTTCCGAGCCCGGGGTCGCCAGGAGTTCGCTGACCGTGCCCGACTCGACGATCCGGCCCTGCTCCATGAGGGCGGCGGAGTCGCAGATCGACTTCACCACGTCCATCTCGTGGGTGATGAGCAGGACGGTCAGGCCCAGCTGGCGGTTCAGGTCGCGCAGCAGCTGGAGGATGGAGCGGGTGGTCTCGGGGTCGAGGGCGCTGGTCGCCTCGTCGCTCAGCAGCACCCGGGGGTCGCCGGCGAGGGCGCGGGCGATGCCGACGCGCTGCTTCTGGCCGCCGGAGAGCTGGGCCGGGTAGGCCTTCGCCTTGTCGGCGAGTCCGACCAGGTCGAGCAGCTCCAGGGCCTTGCGGGAACGTTCCGCCCCCGAGTGGCCGAGGATCTCCAGGGGCAGTTCGACGTTGTCCTGCACGGTCCGCGAGGACAGCAGGTTGAAGTGCTGGAAGACCATGCCGATCCGGCTGCGCGCCCGCCGCAGTTCCTTGCCGGCGCGGGGGCCGCGGCCGGCGAGCGCGGTGAGGTCCTGGCCGGCCACGGTGACCGTGCCGGAGGTGGGACGCTCCAGGAGGTTGACGCAGCGGATCAGCGAGGACTTGCCGGCGCCGGACTGGCCGATGACGCCGTGCACCTCGCCTTCGCGGACGTGCAGGTCGACGCCGTCGAGGGCGGTGACCTCACGGCCGCCGCGGGAGCGGTAGACCTTGGTCAGGCCTGTAGTCGTGATCACTGGGGTTTCCGTCACTGTCGAGTGCGCGGGCGTGGGTGTGCCCGGGCGCACGGATGCGTTCGTTCAGGGGCGCGGGGCTGCTTGCGTCACGTATCTCGTACGGACGGGGGTGGTGCGAGGGCCCTTTAGAAGGCGCACATTCGACGCATACGACACATACAGCGCACGCCGGGCGTCATGGTCGCCTCGGTCGCGGGGGTGCGGCTGCTCGTCGTGGTCATGTGCATCAGTAAACCAGACGTACGGTCCTGACAAAGAAAGGGATGTCCGCATGCTGGACAGCCGTGGACAGTGCGCGGACAGTGTGGGGCCTCTCGCAGGGCGCCGATTACGGCGTAATAAGGTCACTGCATGCTTGATGCCCTGACCCTGGTGACCGGCGTCGCCGCGTTGCTGCTCGCCGCCTGGTGCGGCTGGGCCGCCTACCGTGACCAGCCGACGAAGGACTGGCACTTCATCGGGATGGCCGTGGTCTCGCTCCTTGCGGTGGTCCAGCTGGTGATCGGGATCGTGCGGCTGGCACAGGGCGAGAAGGCGGAGCAGGGCACGACGATCTTCGTGGCGTATCTGCTGGGCGCGTTCGCCTGTGTCCCGGCGGCAGGATTCATGTCATTGGCCGAGCGGACCCGCTGGGGTTCGGTGACGGTCGCGGCCGGCGCGGTCGTCCTCGCCGTGCTCGAAGTACGGCTCTACGACATCTGGGGAGGCTGAGATGACGGCGGTTCAGGGGAAGCCGGCCAGGCTGATCGGCGGGCCCGGCATCGTGCTGGTCTGGTTCTACGGCGTGATGGTCGTCGGCGCCGTGTCGCGCTCGGTGTACCAGATCGCGACGGACTTCGACCGCGCCCCGCTGTCGTACGTGCTGTCGGCGGTGGCGGGTGCCGTCTACGGCTTCATCACGTACTCGCTGGTGCGCGGCGGCGAGACGGCCCGCAGGGCGGCCCAGGTGTGCTGTGCCGCCGAGCTCGCGGGTGTGCTGATCGTCGGGACCTGGACGCTGATCGAGCCGTCGGCCTTCCATGAGTCGACGGTCTGGTCCGACTACGGCATGGGGTACGTGTTCATTCCCGTACTGCTGCCGCTGTCGGCCCTGTACTGGCTGCGCAAGTCCCGTACGGCTACGCCGTAGCCGCGTACTCCCCCGCCGGCTTCTCCAGGACGATCATCGGTACGCCGTCCGTGCCCTCGGAGGTGCCGACCGTCTGGTAGCCGACGCGGCGGTACAGCCGGAGGTTGCCCTCGCTGCGGTGGCCGGTGTGGAGGCGGAAGCGCTTCGCGCCGCGCTCCCCGGCCAGCGCCGACTCGGCCGCGCGCAGCAGCCGGGCGCCGATGCCGTGCCCCTGGAGGCGGGGGTGGACGCAGAGCTTTCCGATGGCGGCGGCGCCGTCCTCGGTGATGTTGCCGCGGACCGAGCCGACCACTTCCTCACCCAGTCGCGCCACGAAGACACAGTCCGCGGCGAGCTCCGCCCGGACCGAATCGAGGGTCTGGACGAGCGGGGAGATGCGGTAGTTGCCGTACAGCGCGGCTTCGCTCTGGAAGCAGAGGTACTGCAGCCTGAAGATCTGCTCGGCATCCTGCTCGGTCGCCACCGAGATGGTCACGCTCATGCCCATATGCGCACGCCTCCCGCTCACCTGATCGCCATTGGTCCTTCACTCCTATCCCCGCACTTCGCGGGCCGCAACCTCCGGGGCGAGCAAACGACGCAGACATCCCAGACATCTGGAACGTTCCGGTCCGAGACTGCCCTGTGAGATACCCAACTCACTCGCGATCTCACGGTAGGTGAGGTCCTCGGGCGAGAGCAGTGCCTGGAGGAGCCGGGAGCAGCGGCCGGGCAGCTTGTGCACGGCGGCGCGCAGGGCGCGGTACCGGGCCGCGGTGAGCGCGGTCTGTTCGGGATCGTGGTCACGGGCCCGCTCGTCGACCGGGTCGGTCTCGTAGGGCCTCTCGACGCGGGTGGTACGACGGCTGCGGCGGACCTCGGCGCGGACGGCCCTGCGCAGCCAGCCCTGCGGGTCGGACGGCGGACGGCCGGCCGCGAGGTGCTCCAGGAGGCGGAGCCAGACGGCCTGTTCGAGGTCGCCGGACTCGCAGCCGCCGGCGTGCGCCTCGGCGGAGGCCTCCGCGGCGAGGAGCGGGCGGAGCGTGGTGAGCAGGTCGTGGGTCATGTGCCACACGATGCGGCCGCCCGGGCGATTGGTTGCCCGGGCGGCCGACTGTCACTCCAACGGGGACCCGTCGGTTGACGACTCAGCCGTTGACGACTCAGCCGTTGACGAAGTCCGCGCGGGCCAGGAGGCCGGTGTCCGGGTTGTCGGTGAAGACACCGTCGATGCCCGTCGCGAAGTACGTCCGGAAGGCGCCGAAGGGGTCGCCGTACGCGTCCGCGTCCGTGCCCTTGCGGTAGTTGGTGGGCAGGAAGGGGTTCTCGTTGCGCATGGTGTACGGGTGCAGGACCAGGCCGACCGCGTGGGCGTCCTTCACCAGGGTGGTCGGGGTGGTGAGGTTGCCGCTCGCGTCCTTGAGGATGACCAGGTCGAGCGTGGGGCCGATGCCCTGCGCGTAACCGGCGATCTCCCGCAGGCCCGCCCGGGTGATCAGGTCGGCGACCGTACGCGGGTCGCCCGCCTCGACGAAGTCCCAGGGGCGGGTGTTCGCGGCCGACAGCAGGACCACGAGGGGGTTGTCCACCAGCTTGTTCAGGCGCTGGATGCTGGTCGGCTCGAAGGACTGCAGGATGACCGGCGAGTTCTTCTTGTCCTTGCCGTACTTGTGCAGCAGCTTGGCGACCCGCTCCTCCAGGCCGAGGCCCAGCTTGCGGAAGTAGGTGGGGTGCTTGGTCTCCGGGTAGATCCAGACCTGCTTGCCGCGCTTGCGGGTCTGCTCGTCCTGCCACTTCAGGACTTCCTCGAAGGTGGGGATCTCCCAGCGGCCGTCGTAGAGCGTGTTGTGCGGGCGGTAGTCCGGGATGCGCTCGATCGCCCGCAGGGTCTTCAGCTCGGCGAGCGTGAAGTCCTCGGTGAACCAGCCGGTGAGGGAGACGCCGTCCAGGACCTTCGTCGTCCTGCGGGAGGCGAACTCGGGATGGTCGGCGACGTCCGTGGTGCCGCCGATCTCCGGCTCGTGCCGGCAGACCAGGTGACCGTCCTTGGTGGGGACCAGGTCGCCCGCCTCTACGATGTCGGCGCCCAGGTCGAGCGCGAGCTGGTAGGAGCCGAAGGTGTGCTCGGGGCGGTAGCCGCTGGCACCGCGGTGACCGATGATCGTCGGGACCGGGAGGCTCTTCAGACCGCCCCTGCCGGAGTGGCGGGCGTCGGCGGCGCGCGCCGTGCCCGACAGACCGAAGACGCTTCCGGTGGCACCGAGCATCGCGGCGCCGAGCAGCGCCCGGCGTCCGGTTCCGCCCGTGCTCGCCTGCTCGTTCGTCTCCTGCGGGTCCTGCGATCCCATGGGGCCTCCTGCCGTCGGCTCGTCCGTGCGGGCCCGATCGTAAGGGCGTGGACATGACCGTCGGGAGACCTCGGTCCTAACATGCGGGTGACGGTGGATGGCAGGTGCCGAACGGCGGTGCGGTGGGTGGCGTACGGCGATGTGGTGGGCGGCGTACGGTGATGTGACGGGTCGTCGGCCGCGGGGGGTTGGGCGCCGCCGACCGGGGAAGGCGGTCAGTACCGGCTGTTGTCGTCCCGGTCGCGCAGGGCGCCGAGTGTTCCGGGTGCGACAAAGCGGTTCGACAGGCGAACCCTGCCGCGGGCCTCGCGCAGATGGCGGGTCGCCTCCGCCTCGATACGGGCCGATTCGGGTCCCTCGGAGAAGCGGCGGCGGTCCCTGCGCGCCAGGACCGTCACGGCGGCGGCGAGGGCGAGCACCAGAACGGCGAAGGCTGCGGCGATACCCATGGTTCCCCCGGTTTCACGGCGTTGTTCCCATCGTTCCCCCCAGATGACGGGAGGGCCACGGTTCGGCCGTACAGGTAAACGTACGTCAACAGTGCGTAAGACCTCGGTGAACCCGATGTGCACCACCCGGGGAGCCGCGAGTATCGTCCTCACCTGCACAGACTCATACGGTTTTTCCTCGGCATCGGAGGGCACGTTGTCCCGCTTCGCGCTCATCAAGGCAGTGCTCGGACCGGTCATGCGCCTGATGTTCCGCCCTCGTGTCGAGGGCGCGGAGCACATCCCCGGCGACGGCCCGGTCATCCTGGCCGGCAATCACCTCACCTTCATCGACTCGATGATCCTGCCGCTGGTCTGCGACCGGCAGGTGTTCTTCATCGGCAAGGACGAGTACGTCACCGGGAAGAGCCTCAAGGGCCGGCTGATGGCCTGGTTCTTCACCGGCGTCGGCATGATCCCGGTGGACCGCGACGGCGGCCGGGGCGGCGTGGCCGCGCTGATGACCGGGCGTCGGGTGCTGGAGGAGGGGAAGGTCTTCGGCATCTACCCCGAGGGCACGCGGTCGCCCGACGGGCGGCTGTACCGGGGGCGCACCGGTATCGCGCGGCTGACGCTGATGACCGGGGCGCCGGTTGTTCCCTTCGCGATGATCGGTACGGACAAGTTGCAGCCGGGGGGTGCGGGGATGCCCCGCCCGGGGCGGGTCACCGTCCGGTTCGGTGAGGCGATGGAGTTCTCGCGGTACGACGGGATGGGCCGGGACCGGTATGTGCTGCGGGCCGTGACGGATTCCGTGATGACCGAGGTCATGCGGTTGTCGGGGCAGGAGTATGTGGACATGTATGCGACGAAGGCCAAGGCCGCGTAGCGGCGTAGGGGTTCGCTGTCGGGTGCGGGTGGGTGGGGGTTCTCGCGCCCACGCGGCGGAGCCGCAAATCGACACAGCCCCGCGCCCCTTGGGTTGCGACCCTTACCCGGCGTTCTCCAGGCGCTGGTCCCTGAGCAGGAACCAGGCCGCCACCGCCGTCGCGAGCAGGACTGCCGCGCCTACTGCCGAAGCCACGCTCAGGCCGCCCACGAAAGCCTCTCGGGCTGATGTCAGCATGGTTTCGGCCGCCGGGGTCGGCATGTGGTTCGCCGCTTCCACCGCGCCGCCCAAGGACTCGTGGGCGCCCTCCGGTGTACCGGCCGGGGACGGGAAGCCGCGGTAGACGCCTGTGACGATGGAGCCGAGTACGGCGATGCCGAGGGCGGCGCCGAGTTCGTACGCCGTTTCGGAGACCGCGGAGGCCGCTCCCGCCTGTTCCTTGGGGACCGAGGACAGGATGACGTCGGCAGTCACCGTGAAGGAGAAGCCGGCGCCGACGCCGACCGCCAGGAGGGCCGCTCCCAGGACCGGGTAGCCGGTCGTCGCGTCGAGCGTCGTCAGTGCGGCCAGGGCGAGGCCGATCGCCGCGAGGCCGCCGGAGACCACGGCCCGTACCGAGTAGCGGCGGGCCACCCGGCCGGCGAGCAGGCCGGCCACCACCGCGCCCACGGCCGCGGGCAGTTCGGCCAGACCGGCCTCCAGGGGCCGTCTGCCCTGCACCAGTTGCAGGTACTGGGAGAGGAAGAACACCAGGCCGGACATGCCGAGCACGGTCAGCATGTCGGCCAGCACCGCGCCGCTGAAGCCACGCCGGCGGAACAGGCGCATGTCGAGGAGCGGCTTCGGGAGCGTGAGCTGGCGGCGTACGAAGCCGTGGAGCGCGGCGAGGCCGAGCAGGGCCGCCGTCAGGGATCCCCAGGTCGGGCCGTGGCTGGCGGCTTCCTTCACCGCGTACACGACGGCGATCATGCCGACGAGTGACAGCACGACGCTGGTCAGGTCCCAGGGGCCGGGGGCGGGGTTCCTCGACTCGGGCAGGGTCCGCAGGCCGACGAGGACGAGGACCGCCATCACGGGCAGGTTGATCAGGAAGACCGAGCCCCACCAGAAGTGTTCGAGCAGGAAGCCGCCCACGACCGGGCCGACCGCCGTGCCCGCCGAGGCCGTCGCGCCCCAGATGCCCACGGCGAGGCTGCGCTCGCGCGGGTCGTGGAAGAGGTTGCGGATCAGGGCGAGGGTGGCGGGCATGAGGGTCGCGCCGGCGACGCCGAGCAGGGCACGGGCCGCGATCATCAGCTCGGGTGTCGTCGCGTAGGCGTTGAGAACCGATATCAGTCCGAAGGCCGTGGCGCCGACGAGCAGGATCCGTTTGCGGCCGATACGGTCGCCGAGGCTGCCCATCGACACCAGCAGACCGGCGATGACGAAGGAGTAGACGTCGCCGATCCACAGGAGTTGGTTGCCGGAGGGCTTCAGGTCTTCGCTGATGTACGGGGTCGCCAGGCCGAGGACGGTCGCGTCCACGGCCACCAGCAGTACGGCGAGCACGAGGACGGCGAGCGCGAGCCAGCGGTCCGGGCGCTTCACCACCGCCTCGGTCGTGGCCGCCGACTGCAGGGTGCTGGTCATGATTCCTCGTTCGGTTGTACGGAGTGACGTAGTACGCCGCCCAGCAGCAGCTCGGCGATCATGTGCTGGAAGTCCTTGGGGGCGCCCCTGCCGCACTGGATCATCCAGGCGCCGGAGGCCAGCAGACCGAAGAGCGCCTCGCTGAGCCAGGCGGGAGTGAGGTCGATGCGGAACTCGCCGTCGAGCTGTCCGCGGCGGAAGAGCGCGGAGATCCGTTCGTCGATGCGGGTCCAGCCCTGGTGCTGTTCCCCGCCCTCGAAGAGCTGGTTCTCGGTGTAGAGGAAGGCGAGCAGTCCGGCGGCCGGTTCGATCTCGCGGACCAGCCGGCGTACGGCGTCGGCGGCGGGCCCCTCGTCCAGACGGGCCGTGTCCAGGGCGGTCTCGCACTCCGCGATGCCGAGCGCCTCCAGGGCGCGGACGAGCGCGTCACGGCCGGCGAACTGCCGGTGCAGGGTGGCGCGGCTGATCCCGGCGGCCTTGGCGACCTCGTCCATGGTCGCGGTGGACTTGTGGGTCAGCAGGGCGGCGGCGCTGCGGAGTACGTGGTCACGGTCGACGGCCATGAGACAACCATAGACCATGTGAGACATCATTGTCTCACGGTGGGCATGTGTGACTCATGCGGCCGTGGCTGCGGCGGTCGTCAGTGCCAGGGCAGGGCGGCCCGCTGCTCCCAGTACGCCCGCGGGTCCTCCGCCAGTGCGGCCAGGCCGTCCAGCTGGTCCTCGTCCAGGTCGACGACGGCCGCGTGCAGGTTGGAGGCGAGCTGTGCGGCCGTCGCGGCGCCGGAGAGGACGACTCCGGCCCAGGGCTGGCGCAGGGCGAGGGCGAGGGCGACCGCGTCGCAGCCGAGGCCGCTCTGTGCCGCCACCGCCTTCAGGGCGTCCGGCGCGTGCGGGCCGGCGAGGCGGCCGTTGGCCATGCCCTCCTTCACGATCACCGTGAGTCCGGCGTCATGGGCCTCTGCGAGAGCGGGGGCGGCCGAGGTCTCCAGCGCGTTGTACGTCGACTGGACGGTACGGAAGAGGGGCTCGCCGTCGACCGTCACGGCGAGGGCGGCGCGGATGGCGTCGGCCTGGGCGGGGCCGCTGGTGGAGAAGCCGACGGTGACTCCCTGGGCAGCGGCTTCGGCCAGCCGGGCGTGGAGTTCCTTGTCGGTGAGGGCGGGACTGTCCGGCGTCACCGAGTGGATCTGGTAGAGGTCGAGCCGGTCGCCGAGCAGTTCGGCGCTCTCGGCGCGCTGACGGTCGTAGGTCCGGACGCTGTGGTCCTTGACCTCGTGCCGCTCGGCGTCGGTGGTCCAGTCGGCGGTGTAGGTGTAGCCCCATTTGCTGCCCACGACGACGTCGGCGGCGTCGGGGCGCGCCGTCAGCCAGTCGGCGAGGAACTCCTCGGAGCGGCCGTAGGAGCGGGCCGCGTCGAAGTACCGGACGCCCTGGGCGTAGGCGGCGTCGAGGAGCTCGTGGGTGCGGGTGCGCAGGGCGTCGACACTGCGGTCGGCCGGCAGGTCCTGGTCACGGCCGAGGTTGATGTATCCGGGACGGCCGACCGCGGCGAGACCCAGGCCGAGGTGGCAGGTGGGGGTCGTCGCTGAGGCGAGACGGGCGAAGGGCATCGCTGGCTCCGTTCGGTCGGCTCCACAGGGCTCCGGACCAACCTAACGCGTGATCAGCCGACGGAGGGCGCGGGCAGCGCCGTCGAGTGGGCGCCCTGGAGGAAGCTGTCGGCAGGCCGGTCGGCATCAGTGCGCGCACCCGCCACGCCGTGGCCGGCATCCCAGCCACGCGCACGGCTCGACGTCCATGCCCCCTCAGGGACCCCCGCACCGGACCAACTGCACCGGCGCCACCCCGAGTTGGCAGGGCAGCGCCGGGTGCGGACCATCAGGAGGAGGGTGCGAAGCCGCTCACTTCCGGGCGTCGGCCCACGTGTGCTGCGCGGCCACGTCCGCCTTGACCTCCGTGAGCTGGACGGCGACCGCGCTGGGCGCCGTACCGCCGCGGCCGTCGCGGGAGGCGAGGGCGCCGGAGACGTTGAGGACCGTGCGGACCTCGGGGGTGAGGTGGGCGGAGATCTTCGCGAACTGCTCGTCGGTCAGCTGGTCCAGCTCCTTGCCCTCGGCCTCGGCGGCCTTGACGCACTCGCCGGCGACCTCGTGCGCGACGCGGAACGGAACACCCTGCTTGACCAGCCACTCGGCGATGTCGGTGGCGAGGGAGAAGCCGGCCGGGGCCAGTTCCTCCATGCGCTCGCGGTGGACGGTGAGGGTGGCCATCATGCCGGTGAAGGCGGGGAGCAGGACCTCCAGCTGGTCGCAGGAGTCGAAGACCGGCTCCTTGTCCTCCTGGAGGTCGCGGTTGTAGGCGAGCGGCAGGGCCTTGAGCGTGGCCATCAGGCCGGTGAGGTTGCCGATCAGCCGGCCGGACTTGCCGCGCGCCAGTTCCGCGATGTCCGGGTTCTTCTTCTGCGGCATGATCGACGAGCCGGTGGAGAACGCGTCGTGCAGGGTCACGAAGGAGAACTCCTTCGTGTTCCAGATGATGATCTCCTCGGCGATCCTGGACAGGTTCACGCCGATCATCGCGGTGACGAAGGCGAACTCGGCGGCGAAGTCGCGGGAGGCCGTGCCGTCGATGGAGTTGCCGACGCTGCCGCGCTCGAAACCGAGGTCCGCGGCGACCGCCTCCGGGTCCAGACCGAGACTGCTGCCGGCGAGCGCGCCGGAGCCGTACGGTGAGACGGCGGTGCGCTCGTCCCACTGGCGCAGCCGCTCGGCATCCCGGGAGAGCGACTGGGCGTGCGCGAGGACGTGGTGGGCGAAGAGGACCGGCTGGGCGTGCTGGAGGTGGGTGCGGCCGGGCATCGCCACGTCCGGGTGGGCCTCGGCGAGGCCGATCAGCGCGTCCTGGAGGTCGGCGATCAGCCCGCCGATGATCCGGGCGTGGTCACGCAGGTACATCCGGAAGAGGGTGGCGACCTGGTCGTTGCGGGAGCGGCCGGCGCGGAGCTTGCCGCCGAGGTCGGGGCCGAGGCGCTCCAGGAGGCCGCGCTCCAGCGCGGTGTGGACGTCCTCGTCGGCGACCGTGCCGACGAAGGTGCCGGCGGCGACGTCCGCCTCCAGCCGGTCGAGTCCGGCGGTCATCCGGGTCAGCTCGTCCTCGGTGAGCAGGCCCGCCTTGTGCAGCACGCGCGCGTGGGCACGCGAACCGGCGATGTCGTAGGGCGCGAGCCGCCAGTCGAAGTGGACGGACGCGGACAGCTTCGCCAGGGCCTCGGCGGGGCCGTCGGCGAAACGACCGCCCCAGAGCCGTACGTCACCGCTGTTGCTGCTCACTTGCGTTGCTCCTCGGGAGGTCCGATCAGGTATGCATGATTATGCAGACCTCTGCATGATTCGTCAATCTGGGGGTTTCCGGAAAGACTTTTGAAGATGCCTTGAACAAGGGCAACCGCTTACTCGTACTCCACACCGACGCAGGCGCCGCGTTTGTAAACCCACTCCTGACCCTAGTGAGGCATCCGCATGTCCAGGGCTCTTCCTAAGTACAACAAGCGTCGTGTGGCGATCATCGGCGGCGCCGCCGCGTTGGCCCTGTCCGGCGCTGTGGTCGTGAACTCCGCGCTCGCCGGGGAGTCGTCCAAGAGCGGCAGCACGACGAACGCCAAGACGCTGGCCAGCCCCGGCACCATCTCGTGCCCGGATGTCGCCTCGCAGCTCCCGGAGATCCCCGCCACCGCGCAGGCCGAGGTCGACCGCAACCTCACCCTGCTCCAGACGCAGATCGACGAGGCCAACCAGCGGCTGATCGAC